>CAMTFT010000278.1 GCA_947071365.1 uncultured bacterium
CTGGCGAGCGAAGCGAGCCCTGGAGATCCGAAGGATCTGCAGGGCTCTGCCCGTCGGATAAAAGAAATAAAGCGTAAGCCTGTTTCATGCTGGCATGAAGGCAGGCTGGAGATTTATTCTGATCTGGCGAGCGAAGCGAGCCCTGGAGATCCGAAGGATCTGCAGGGCTCTGCCCGTCAGGGAAAATATGGACAGGCGGGCAGACAATTTTGCCCGTGTGGGAGAAAAAGAGCCAGGAGGAACAGATAGAAAAATGAGGCGATGCATAATATGTGGAAATATAGGGGACGATAACAGTACGACGTGCGAAGTGTGTGGGAATCCCTATGTAGATATAGCGGAGAACGCTTCTGATTTATCCGATGCGGGGGAGTTCCATGAGCAGGGAATGTCTCCAGTCGTGGATGAGGTGCCGCAGGTATCGCAGGCGGAAGCTGCAGAAGGCATGAATCCGTCAGGCGCAGCGCAGAGAAGCGCAGGAGGCGTGAACCCGTCAGGCGCAGCGCAGAGAAGCGCAGAAGGTGTGAATCTGTCAGAGGCAGTGCAGGGAAGCGCAAGAGGCGTGAATCCGTCAGGAGCAGCGCAAGGAAGCGCAGAAGGCGCAAATCCATCAGGCGCAGTCAATGTAGATCCTGCAGGAGCAAGACCGGCGCGGCAGGCGCAGGCAGTAGCCGGGGCGCGACCAGCCCGCAGAATGAAAACCAGCGGCCCGCAGATATACGGTCAGGCAGGTTCCGCTCCGTCAGGAGCACAGTACAGCCAGCAGGGCATGGTTCGCAGAAACGTTCAGGGCCGTCCGGCAGGGACAGCTCCGGGAGGCCGTCCGGTGCAGCAGGCTGGTGGTAATTCCGTGCAGGGCCAGATGGGACGCCCGGCAGGTCAGGCACAGAGGGGGCCGGTGAATCCTGCTCAGGGGCAGATGGGCCGTCCGGCGGGTCAGGCACAGAGGGGACCGATAAATCCCGCTCAGGGCCGTCCGGTGAATCAGATGCAGGGGCAGATGGCACGTCCGGTAAATCCTCAGAATATGGGAGGCCGCCCCATGATGCAGTCGCCCGGGCGTCAGTCAGGACAGATTATGGAGACTGCCAGAGATATGCTCAGATCTCCGCTCTTTTTGTTGATAGCGATTTTGCATACAGCCTACCTGGCAGGCTCTATTGCAGCGATTTTCATGAGTCAGATGAATTATTCCCAGGCGGTAAGGCTGATTAAGAGTATGTCTCTTCCGGCTCAGGTATCCGGTTATACAAATACGATCATTACACTGCTGTCAAAGCTGGATTCCGGCGCACTGGTGGCAAACCTTGTTCTGCACATTCCGGATATCCTGTTCTGTGTGGGTTTGTGGCTGATATTTATTATGGCAATGTCGGCAAAGGAGAACATGTCCGGCATCGGCTTTGGATTTACAAAGGCAACGGTAATCATCAATATGGTGGTATCCTGTATCGTGATGCTGGCGGCGTTGATTATCTCTGTGGCAGTTGTCATTGCTGCATGGGTATCCGGCACAACATCGGTGATCGTTGTATCGGCAGTGGTTCTGGTATTGGTCATTATAGTGACGATGATGGTTATTATGTATCATTTCTGTTATCTGGCTACGTTAAAGACATGCAGGCTGAATGGTGACACAGGAGAAGAGTACGGAAGCGTATCGGGATTTGTGGCAGTAATACATATTCTGCTGGCGCTGTTTTCCGTGATCAACCTGCTTTCCGGTATCGTGAATTCTGAGATTGCGAATATCGTCAGTGCAGTCGGAAGTATCGGCTGGATGCTTCTGTTCGCTATATGGATTTTCATGTACAGAGGAAAAATGGACGAGTTCGAAGCGTAATAAAATAAAAAAGACAGTAAGAAAGCGAGCTGCTGCTGTGCCTGAAAGGGCCGGCAGCAGTTTTTATGTCAGAGGAAAGTGCTCTATTGTATCTGGCGCGGCAAAAATGTGTTTCTGCTTAAGTTTGTAGGCAAAAATGTGTTTCTGCTTAAGTTTTCCTTGACAGTAATGCTCTTATTTGTTAGTATAAACGTGCAGTTTAGCGTGGTAGAGTGCTACCATGAAAAAGAGGTGCAGTGGAAAACTGCTGCGAAGAATGGAGGATCATTATGAAAAAGAAAATAGTTTGTGTTATGACGGCTGCGGCTCTGGTGGCTTCTATGGCAGTCGGCAGTGTTTGTATGGCGGAGGAGAGAACATCCCTTACCGTAGGATTTGACGCGGAGTATCCGCCGTATGGATATATGGATGATAATGGAGAGTATACAGGTTTTGATCTGGAGCTGGCACAGGCGGTTTGTGATATTGAGGGCTGGGAGCTGGTGAAGAAGCCGATCAACTGGGATGCAAAGGATATGGAGCTGAATTCCGGTTCCATCGACTGTATCTGGAACGGATTTACGATGAATGGACGTGAAGAGGATTATACATTCTCTGTTCCTTACGTGGATAACAGCCAGGTGATCGTTGTAGCAGAGGACGCAGGAATTGATGATCTGTCAGGACTTGCCGGAAAGATCGTCGGCGTCCAGGCAGCTTCCGCAGCAGAAGAGCTTTTAAACAGCGAGGAAGAGGGCGGACAGAAGGCGCTGGCGGATACATTTGGCGAGCTGAAGCCCTTCGCTGATTACAATACGGCATTTACAGAGCTTCAGGCAGGTGCGCTGGATGCGCTGGCTATCGATGTAGGAGTTGCAAAGTACCAGTTGAATTCCAGAGGCGAGGGCTTTAAGATGCTGGATGAGACGCTGAATACAGAGCAGTATGCGATCGGATTCAAAAAAGGCGACCAGGAGCTGTGTGATATCGTCAATGCAGATCTGCAGAAGCTGGCAAACGACGGCACGGTAGCAGAGCTTGCAGAGAAGTACGAGATCGCTGATATGGTATCTTTGAAGGCGGAATAATTGCAGAAAACAAGATGATAAGAGCGTGTCCCCCGCAGGAATCCCCCTGCGGGGAATTTCACTGCTTAGCGGGGGACATCCGATGTAGCCAGAAGCCTGCTTTGCAGGAACGTCCGATGCGGCCAGGAGCCTGCTTAGCGGGGACATCCGATGTAGTAGGAGCCTGCTTTGTAAATGGACATTCAGACATGAGAGGATGCAGAGCACACGTTTGTTATGGGAGGAGAGTACATGAGTGTATATGTAATGCTGAGACAACTGACTGAGGGCTTCGGACAGACTGTGCTGATCTTTGTTCTTACCCTTCTTTTTTCACTGCCTCTTGGGATGGTGGTGTATTTTGGAAGGGTGAGCCGTATCAGGCCAGTGAGCTGGCTGGTGAAAATATATATATCCATCATGCGCGGCACTCCGCTGATGCTCCAGCTTTTGATCTGGTATTTCGGGCCGTTTTATCTGTGGAAAATGAATATTGGCGGCTACAAATTTACCGCTATCATTCTGGGATGTTCTCTGAATTACGCGGCTTATTTTGCAGAAATATACCGTTCCGGTATTGAGTCCATTCCCAGAGGACAGTACGAGGCGGCGCAGCTTCTCGGATATGGGAAACGTCAGACCTTTCTCAAGATCATTCTTCCACAGGTCATCAAGATCGTACTGCCTTCCGTGACAAATGAGGTAATTACGCTGGTAAAGGATACATCCCTCGTATATTCGGTGTCCTACATTGAGATGTTTGCCGTTGCAAAGCAGATCGCGGCATCACAGACGACGGTGATTCCCTTTGTGATCGCGGGATGTTTCTATTACGTATTCAACTTTGTGGTGGCATGGGTAATGGAGCGGATCGAGAAGAAACTGGATTATTATCATTAGGAGGAAGCGGAATGAATCTTTTGGAAATGAATCATATACAGAAAAATTTTGACGGTCTTACTGTGCTGAAGGATATATCCGTTTCCTGTCTCTTATACACATCTGACGCTGCCGACGACTTAATAGGTGTA
>CAMTFT010000279.1 GCA_947071365.1 uncultured bacterium
GATGTAGCTCCGTCTCGTGGGCTCGGAGATGTGTATAAGAGACAGGTGCAGTTTTCGCGATTGGAATCTCCGGCCCCGCATACTGTTTTACCAGCTCCTCCACAGAGGGCCGGATCCCCTCCTCCTGCATCTGGGTAAAGGTTCCCAGAAGGATTCCGTTTATCTGGTCGAAAACACCCAACTGCCGCAGTTGGCTCAAATACGTCACCATCTGGGGAACCAGTCCGCGCCAGCTCTCCAGCAAAAGAATTTTCCGGTGCATATCCGGCCAGTAAGGTGTACCGGCCAGCTTAAGCAGACAGCGGATATTGCCGCCGACTACGACTCCCTGCATATGCTCCTTCTGCACAAATTCGTATGCAAACGTGAAAAGCTGCTCCTTCCCCTGCAATACGGTATTCGAAAACCTCTCTATCTGCCCTGCCCCATCCTCTTTTATCAGATTTTTGATCTGGTACAGCACTGATGGTTTCCCGGTTTTTGCGTAGATCGCATTGATGACCGTCGTTAAGTCACTGTATCCCCAAAAACTTTTTTCTTTCTGACCGATTACAGAAAAATCAAGATATGGCAATATCTCATTCGCCATATCCCCGCCGGAAACATCAAAAATCATTCGGATATCATCATCCAGATAAAATTTCATCAGACTTTCGGCACGCTCCTTCCCGGTGCCGGCAAACGGAGAATGCTCTGCATACAGATATTCACTGAAAACCGGCACAAGGCCAAGTTCCTTCAGTATATTTTCCAACTGCTTTATCTTACTGCGCTGTTCCGCCGCCAGAGCGTTGGAGCAGCACACGATCGCTACTTTACTTCCCTTTTCCATCATACCGCTTCCGTCTCACTTTCACGTTACGCTTTCAGCATCTTTTCCGTTTCGCTTTCAGCGTCTTTTCCGCTTCGCTTTCAGCGTCTTTTCCGCTTCGCTTCCTTCTTATGTCTCCGCAGACCTTTCTCTAGGATATCCTATTCAGGCTTCCTTCAGATGGCATTTCATGTTCCCGGCAGCATATCCGGCCAGGACAGAATCTCCCCTGCAATGACTTCCTCATAATCACCCTCAATGTCCCGGCTTTTTCCGACGTTAAACACATTCGTCTCAGCGCCCCAGGCATCGTCAAAATATTCCCACACATGGAAGGACAGCCCCCGGAACAGAAAATCAAGGCTTCCGCAGCCATCCTCCTCATGATACTCAAATGCAATGTTCTTCTGGCGAAGCGCCTCTTTTATACGCTCCAGTCTCATTGTCCCATCCTCCTTCCGAATCTTGGGCAGGATTGTAAAAGCACAAAGTGCGAAACAATCCGTCTGGTATCTTTTTGTAGCCTCCTGTTTTTCCTTATCCTATACTGATTTTACAGTACCATGACGAGCGTCCCGGCAGTGATCAGCACAGCTCCCACCAGCGATTTTGCGGCAAATTTCTCGTGCAGAAAAACAAACGCCAAAACCAGCGTGATAACGACACTCAGCTTATCCACCGGAACCACCTTCGAGGCGTCGCCCATCTGCAGCGCCCTGTAATAGCACAGCCAGGACGCCCCGGTGGCAAGCCCTGATAAAATCAGGAATATCCAGCTTTTCCTGCTGATGCTGCCTATCCCGCTCTGCGTTCCTGTCAAAAACACCATGCCCCAGGCCATCAGCAGAACCACCGCCGTCCGTATCGCCGTGGCAAGGTTGGAATTCACGCCGCCTATCCCGACTTTTGCCAGGATAGATGTCAGCGCGGCGAACACGGCAGACAACAATGCAAATACAAACCACATGAAACATCACCTCCCAGCAGAACTCTTATTTTTCGTCACATATCTGAAAAATATAAAACTTCAGATAATACGATTCCTCCGCCGCCCACAAGATCGGATGATCCGGAGCCTGCGTGCGGTACTCTACCTGGCGCAGCCGCTTGTGGACGTTCCGGGCCGCCTGATGGATCGTTTGAGTAAACAGCTCATACGTCATAAAATGTGAACAGGAGCACGTAGCCAGAAAGCCTCCGTCCCGGATCAGCTTCATGGCCCGCAGATTGATCTCCCGGTATCCCTTCACCGCATTTTTTACGGAATTTCTCGATTTTGTGAAAGCCGGAGGGTCAAGAATGATCACGTCGAATTTTTCTCCCTTTTCCTCCAGCTCCGGCAGCAGGTCAAACACATCGGCACACAGGAACTGAACTCTGTCTTCCAGTCCATTCAGGACAGCATTTTTCCGTGCCTGCTCCACACCAAGCTCCGAGGCATCCACACCGAGTACACTTCTCGCACCTCCCAGCCCGGCATTCAGGGCAAAGGAACCGGTGTGAGTAAAGCAGTCCAGCACCTTTGCTCCGGAGCAGAGCTTCTGGATCGCCTTCCGGTTGTACTTCTGATCCAGGAAAAATCCCGTCTTCTGTCCGTCCTGCACATCCACCATATACCGGACACCGTTTTCTTCTATCTCTACCTCCGTATCAAAAGGCTCGCCAAGAAAGCCCTTTTGCAGTTCCATCCCCTCCTGGCGGCGCACCTTTGCGTCGCTTCTCTCATAGACACCGCGAATCAAAATGTTATCCTCTGCCAGAACCTCCTTCAAAAGGCGGATGATCGTTTCCTTTTGCCTGTCAATTCCCAAAGCCAGAGACTGCACCACCAGCACGTCAGAAAACTTGTCCACCACGATTCCCGGCAGGAAATCCGCTTCTCCAAAAATCAGCCGGCAGCTTCCCGTATCTGTCACGCGCTTTCGGTACTCCCATGCATTTCGCACCCTCATCCGTAAAAAATCCTCATCGATCTGCTGATGCGGATTTCTCGTCATCATGCGAATACGTATCTTCGATTTTTCATTGATAAATCCTCTGCCCATCCCGTATCCGTCAAAATCCTGAACGGCTACGATATCTCCGTTTTCAAATTCTCCCTGAATGTCTGCTATTTCATTATCAAAGACCCAAAGGCCGCCGGATTTCAGCATCCGGCCCTCTCCCTTTTTCAGTGTTACAACTGCTTCTCTCATACGTTCCTCCAAATCCTTACTATATGGCATAGTATAGTCCATGTCCCACCAAATGTCCATAGCCGCAACGCATCTGGATTGCGGCACACTGCTCAAAGTCAGTGCTGGATTCACACATCTTGTATCTTCCCTTTTTAAGAAATCTCTGTTAAAATATCAGCGTCAGTAATCTAATGAAATGAGGAATTTTTATGCAAAAAGCAAAACGTATTCTGGCCCTCATCGGCGCCATCCTGTTAGTCGGTATGTACATCGTTACTCTGATTCTCGGAATCATTGCCAGCCCCGCCACCAAAAACATGCTGATGGCCTCCATCGCATGTACGGTAATTATCCCGTGTCTCATTTACGGCTTCATGCTTGTGGCCCGGGTGCTGGACAACCGTGAAAATTTTGCATCAAAGGATGAGGAGGAGCAGTCATGATCCGCAACATCATTTTCGATATCGGCGGCGTTCTCGTTGAGCTTGACTGGCCCGGCTACATAAAACAGTATGGATTTGATACAGAAAAGGAAGATGCCATCACCCGGGCGCTCGTTGACGGGCCCGTATGGAAAGAGCTGGACCGGGCAGTCTGGAGCATGGATCAGATCCTCGAGGGCTTCATGTCTCTGGCTCCGCAGTACCGTGACGATGTCCGCACTGTATTTCTGAATTCCGGCAAATTCATTCACCGCCAGGAATATGCCATTCCCTGGATCACTTCACTGAAAGAACGCGGATACCACGTATATTTTCTATCCAATTATTCACAGTGGATGATTGAGGAGACGAAAAAGACACTGGATTTTCTTCCGTATCTGGAAGGAGGCATCTTTTCCTGTGATGTGCAAAAAATCAAGCCGAATAAAGGCTGTCCCTTATACACATCTGACGCTGCCGACGACTTAATAGGTGTAGATCTCGG
>CAMTFT010000280.1 GCA_947071365.1 uncultured bacterium
GATGTAGCTCCGTCTCGTGGGCTCGGAGATGTGTATAAGAGACAGGTGTAAGGGAGATGATACGGATGGCAGAAAATACAGGCGTCAAGCAAACAGTAAAAGACAGTGTATTTACGGATCTGTTCGGGCATTCGAAGTACTTGCTCCAGTTATATCAGTCCTTGCATCCGGAGGATACGGCAGTACAGGAGAATGACTTACAGAAAGATACTTGAAGAACAGGTAAAACTGCATGGAAAAACGAAAAGGGCAGTGAAGGAGGCTATCCGTATCTGCAAGGATGCAAATGTGTTGAAAGAATATCTGGAATCCAGAGAAAGTGAGGTTGTGAATATAATGATGCAGTTATATGATCAGGAAGAGGTTATGAGAGTGTATATATCAAACGAGCGCAGAGATTCCGGTATTATGAATGTAGTCAGGGCTTTGAAAGATATCGGTTTGTCTTTCGCGGAGGTTGTGGAAAAAATTGCTGGTCAGTTTAATATGACTTATGAACAGGCGGAAAAAGAAGTAGAAGGATACTGGAAATAGCAATCAGCAGTAGAAGGGGCGTATGCCCCTTTTTCTACCACACTGCCATCAACTGCATTAATGGTGAGATAACTTCTGGTTTTGCTGTAATTGGTGCAAGTCTTGTTCCTGTTCAATATTCAAATATTTTGGTTCATAGCTTTTGAACCTGGCATCATAAAAATATTGTATCATGAAACAGGGCAAAAAAATGTAACAAAGTTGTAAAGGTAGTAAATGTAAATGCTTTGCTTTTTATTCCTGCCGCAACCTTTCTATTACACTGGTTCTCTGCGTCCTCTGATAAAGGATCACCGGCACGGCCATACAGAGCACCAGAATGCAAAGATACAGGATAAGGCTTCCGGCGAATGGAAACTGATACGGAAGTGACCAGTATTTGTTGGTGCCGTTAAATACTGCGATGCTAAGTGGTATGCCGACGAGCAGGGACAGCACGCAGGACAGTACGGCGTAGCCGACGCCCTCCAGAGCCAGCACCTGCCTGGTCTGCCTGGCCGTCATTCCGATGCTTTCCAGAGATGCGAATTCCTGTGCCCGGTTCTGCAGGCTGGCTGCCATCATGTTGCAGTAGTTCAGAAGAGCCAGCAGTGAGATGATGAATCCGAGGCTGAGGCCAAGGATGCGGATCTGCCTCTCTGTCTGCAGCATATCCTTGTAGCTGTCCAGCTTCGAATCATATCCGATTCTTTTTTCATCCCCAAACACCGCTTTTACAAGCGCTTCCGTATTTTCAGAAAATGGCTTTTCGTATACGACGTCGACTTTTTCCGTGTATGTCTCTCCAAGCAGCTTTTCCGCCAGATTCTCACTGACGATCAGAACCGGGAGATAGCCGCCGGAAAAGTAGCCGGGGGCGGAATAGCCAATAGCTCCAATTTTGATGCGGCAGCTTTCTTCCGGGTGCGGCCCGTCGGGAAGAGAAAACGAGATCTCTTTTCCGAGCATCTGTGCGTCTGCGCTTTCCCAGTCGCCGGAGGTGACAGTGGCCCAGAAGTCCACGGCGACACAGATTTCTCCCCGCATGAACGCTTCCTGATCGAGTGTATTTCCCACGGATTCGTTCAGCAGCGCGAAACCCTCCTCATCTACCGTATTCAGCCGTGTAGTATAATTTACGTCCTGGGGATTTTCCTGATAAAGCTGCAGGAATTCCTCCGGTTCACCCGGGCTGTACCTGGATTCACACAGTGTTTTCAGGTATTTGTCGAAAACGTCTGGCTGATACGGGATCACAGCCTCAGCCGACGTGACCTTGCGGACGGATCTCACGCCGGGAGTCTGCCGAATCTGCTCGATTTTTTCATCGGTAAGCAGGGGCAGATTTTCGTCCAGCGTTGTATTGTTTAAAAAAGAAATATCGTCGTCTCTTACGGCATTCAGAACAGATTTTGCGTCATTGGCCCGAATCAGCACCTGAATGGAGAGAAAAATTGTCAATGCGGTAATGAAGGACAAAAAGATGATGACCGCCTGCTTTCTGTCCCGGAACATGTTCTGGTGAGCCATGTCAAATATGAGACCACGGGGGCGTTTTATTCTGTGGCTTTCATCATATTTTTGCGTGTGCGCTGTTGTTTGCCGGTGTGGATGTCTGTTTTTGGGATGGCTTTTGCCAGAGGATCTATTTTGGTCTTTCAGGTGCCCCGGGCCTTCATGCTGTGCCCCGCCTCTGGATATCTGCCGGACGGAGGAAAAACGGACTGCCTCGATGGGAGAGCAGTTTTCGGCGATTCTGACCGGCTTCCTGCTTCCGACAAAATTTGTCATCAGCGCGAACAGCCCTGCAATGACGTAGGCCGCCGGAGAAGACTGCCAGATATCCTCCGGGCCAAGTCCCGGATTCATGGAGGTCAGAAGGGCGGGAATCATGTGGGAAGCGGTCAGGATACTTACAGTAAGCCCGAAGAAAATGCCGATCACGCTGTTTAGAAGCGCTTCCCGGTAGATCATGCCCCGAAGCTGCGGTGCAGTCATGCCAAGCGTTTTTAGCTGCCCGTAATAGCGGATATCCTTTGAGATGGAGATGTACAGCGCATTGTATATGAACAGGTATCCGCTGAGAAAGACCATCAGCAGAAGGCCGAAAAGGACAAGAATCAGCTTTATGAAATCAGAAATCGTATCATAATCCGCATCAATGATCTGCCTGCTATTCAGCTCCAGCGCGTTTTGCATGTCCATGATATCTTTTTCAGAATACAGCGGATTTTTCAGAGTGATCTTCAATCCGCCCTGGGTGAAATCCGTCTGCGTTACACCGCTCTTTTCCTGAAAGGCTTTTGAGACGTAGCCCTGGCTTCGTCCCGTATAATCCCTGTACCATCCGCATAAGACGAAGGTTTCCGAAAATGGATGGTCTTCGTCAGAGCTGTCGCCGGACAGAGTGAAATAATCCAGAGGGAGAGTCATGCCAATAGAAGGCTCTTCGATTCCCATATGTTTTAGCGTGTAGGCAGAGAGCATGACTTCATTCTCTTTTTGGGGATACGTTCCCTCGTAGAATTCCAGCGCCGGGATACACTGGTACTGCCAGCACGTATCGTCAAGATAGTACAACCTTGTTTTGTCCATTTCGACGCCATCGTAGGAAGTAAGGATGGCGCATTTGACAGACACGCCGGCATATTTCACTTCCTCCATGGCGCGTACCTTTTCCACCTGATCCTCCCGTGGCTCCCGCAGTTCGATGTCATAATCCATTCCGTTCATGCGTATCTGACGTTGGGAGACGGTATTCCAGTAGCTGGAGCCGACAGAGAGCACGGATGCGATCAGAAAAGTGGTGAGAAAGATAGCGAAAATGGTGAGAAAATTGCGCTTTTTGCCTGCCTTCCAGGTGGTGGCAGCGATCTCTGAGATGACTTTTTTGTTATTTACCTTCAACATGACGCGTCACCTCCCGCGATCCTGCCGTCCTCCAGGCGGATGATACGGTCTGCCATCTGGGCGATCTCCGGGTTGTGGGTGATCATGACGACAGTCTGTCCAAAACGGTGGCTGGAAGTCTTGATAAGCCCCAGTACGTCCTGGCTTGTTTTCGTATCGAGATTACCCGTGGGCTCATCGGCGAGTACGATGGCGGGCCGGGAAGCCAGCGCCCGGGCAAGGGCAACACGCTGCTGCTGGCCGCCGGAGAGCTGATTTGGCATGGCATATTTCTTTTCTGTGAGGCCCAGCAGTTCCAGGATTTCGTCGATGTAGCTTTCCTTCGGCGTGATTCCGTCCAGCCGGATAGGAAGTACGATATTGCTGTATACCTGTCTCTTATACACATCTGACGCTGCCGACGACTTAATAGGTG
>CAMTFT010000281.1 GCA_947071365.1 uncultured bacterium
ATAATACTTTTTGTTCGCGGAAGTGTCGGAACTGGCAGACGAGCAAGACTAAGGATCTTGTGATCAATGCGATCGTGTGGGTTCAAGTCCCATCTTCCGCAGGCAAAGCCTCGGTTTTTACCGGGGCTTTTTTGTTGTCTGTTTTCAACGTGAGCACATCCCAAAGTATTTTCCTTTTATCAAACTTATTAAAGGGACAACCGGAAAACCTGTTGCCCCCTCATCAGCTTCATCCTCTGTGTTATTTTACGCCAGATTCCTGGCCGCCTCATACCATTGTCCCCTCTACATCGAAATCCACCCAAACACATTCGCCACAGAGCTGAGCAGAATAACCGCCGTAAAGATCATACAAAGATACCTGATCATGAAATCAAATATTTTCCTTCTTTTAAAGGGCGCACCGTTCTTCTGCACTTCTTCCGCTATCTTATCGGTTCCGATACAGCGCACCACCAGCAGACATGTCGCCATGGCCGCGATCGGCATCATAACGGAATTCGTCAGGAAATCAAAGAAATCCAGGAACTGCATTCCGATGATCTTTATAAAGCCCAGCGGGCCGTAGCCAAGGGATGAGAGCGAACCAAAAAAGATGATGATCACTCCCATAACGAAGGTTGCCTTTTTTCTGCCCCAGCCAAGCTCGTCCTCGAAGGTGGATACGGCGCTCTCCGTCAGCGCGATCGCACTGGTAAGCGCTGCAAACAGCACGAGCACGAAGAACAGAATACCCATCACAGTGCCAAAGCCCATACTTGCCAGTACCTTCGGAATCGTAATGAACATCAGAGACGGCCCCGCCTTCAGTGTTTCCGGATCGCCGCCGGAAAATGCGAATACCGCCGGAATAATCATCAGTCCCGCCATAATGGCAATCGCCGTATCAAAGATCTCCACGTTTCTGGTGGCTCCTTCTATCTCCACATCCTTCTGCATGTAGGAGCCGAAGGTGACAAGGATGCCCATGGCGATCGACAGAGAATAGAACATCTGCCCCATCGCCGTTACCACCGTCATCCACGAAAAATTCTCAACATTCGGAACAAGAAAGTATTTCACTCCGCTAAGCGCGCCCTCTCTCGTCATGGAGTACACAGCGATAATGACAGCCAGCACTACCAGCACAGGCATCATAAATTTTGACACCCGCTCGATTCCATTTCGCACGCCTGCATAGATGATCACGAGTACCATTGCCGCAAAAACCAGAAATCCGATCTCCGCAGCAGTGCCCCCGGAGATAAAATCCGTAAAATATCCGTCGGCTGCCAGTTCAGTCCCGTTGCCCCGCAGATACTCAAAGAGATATTTGATGACCCAGCCGCCTATCGTGGAATAGTACGGCACGATGAGCATCGGGACTATCGCATTGATCCATCCACCGAACCTGAATTTCCACCCTTGTCCAAAGGTCGCAAAAGCCCCCACCGGGCTCTTCCGTGTCATACGGCCAAGCGCGGTCTCAGCCATGATCATGGTATAGCCGAAGGTCAGCGCCAGCAGGATATATACCAGCAGAAATATGCCTCCGCCATACTTTGCCGCCAGATACGGAAATCTCCAGATATTTCCCAATCCCACAGACGCCCCGGCAGCAGACAGTACAAATCCGATCTTACCTGAAAAACTGCTTCTCTTCTTCTGATGTTTCATATTCACTCTCCCGTTTATCCTCTCAATATTACATGAA
This sequence comes from uncultured bacterium, assembly GCA_947071365.1. Classification (GTDB taxonomy): domain Bacteria; phylum Bacillota; class Clostridia; order Lachnospirales; family Lachnospiraceae; genus Choladousia. The sequence continues at coordinate 1,694 of CAMTFT010000281.1, forward strand.
AATAGCGCAGATCCGGAAATAACCAGAAAGAACACATAACAGCATCCATCTGAAATATTCCTGAATCTGCGCCGCTTCCGTTTGATTACTCGTCTTCCTGGACAGCATCAATAATAAGCTGCACACATTTCTCATATCCGATCACACCGCTGTTCAGTGACAGGTCATAATTGCGGCTGTCGCCCCATTTTCTCGCCGCATAATGATTGTAATAATTGTGCCGGCTGTTATCCTTCTTCGTAATGGCCTTCTGCAGCTCCGTCGCATTTTTGATCCCGGTGATCTCGCTCACCCGGACAGCGCGATGCACATCGTCCGCATGAATAAATACGTTAAAGGTCTCGATCCCGGCCTCCGTGAGGATCACATCCGCGCAGCGTCCCAGAATCACACACGGCCCCTTCATGGCAAGACGCAGGATGATGGCTTTCTGGATCTCATGAATGGCTTCCTGAGAATCATTGAAATAAGAACTGGATACGGTACAGATGCTTTTCAGGATCGAATTCGTCCTGGAGACCTCCTCCTGCTCCCGCTCAACCAGCTCCGGCTCAAATCCGCCTTCCTTTGCCGTTGCCCGCACGATGTCCCTGTCATAAAAAGGAATACCGAGTCTTTCCGCTACCTTCTGGCCGATCGAATGGCCTCCTGCGCCGTACTCACGGCTGATCGTAATAATCCTGTTCATAAATATATGCCCTCCATTTCCATCCGCACTCAAATCACGTATGAATAAATCATACTATATTCTGCCATAATACGCAATCAGAGTTTCCATCACTTTTTCTCAAACAGTTCCATATGCTCAAATACGTACTCCGCCGCCAGAAGCCCGGCTCCGTTCAGTATCTGGTCGTTCTCGTTCAGATACAGTTCCACCCGCTTCGCCATGGAATCCGCCATATTTTCCGCCACGTATTCTCTTACATCCTGAAGGAACATCCCGCCGATCCCGGCCATCTCGCCGCCCAGCACGATATACTGCGGGCCGTACGCCCAGATCGTATTCGCGACGATCCGCCCGGTATAAATAACCATCTCCCGGTATACCGGATATGCCGCGTTATCCTTCTGCAAAACAGCCTCCACCAGATCCTTCATTTCGAAGTCTTCCTTTAATATGGAAGTTTCTCCCTCCTGGAGCCGTTTTTGCACCATCCTCCTGAACCGGATCGTCGATGCCTGCACCGTGGCGCAGCCGCGGTTTCCGCAGATACACCTCTCGCCGTTATAATCCACGCTGATATGTCCGATTTCGCCGGCCGTCCCAAGTCCGCCTCTGAATATCTGACCGCCCTGCACGATCCCGGCGCCAATGCCCTGATCGAGGGACAGATAGACCAGCGTATCCCGGCACGTATCCGCCATTCTGCTGCTCCATTCTGCCAGCGCAGCCATATTTGCGTCCTGCTCCACTACTACCGGTATGGAAAATACCCGTTCAAACTCGGATCGCACATTGACCTCTCCCCAGTCAGGATAGCCCTGAATCAGATCTGAGCTGCCGGAGTCCTGATAGAACGGCCCCGGAACAGCCACCCCGACAGCCAGGACTCTTCTCATTTCACCGCAGCCCGACTTTCCCTCCCCGGATGCGGTGTTCTCCATTTCTTCCGATGCTTCCAGTTCTTCTGACTCCCGGCATGTGACCGATTCCAGCAGCTCTGCAGCCTCCGCCGCGCTCTGTGCTATAAATTCTGCCGGCTCTGTCAATCCTTTGAAGGAAACCTTCTTTGACCTGAGCAGCTCCCCCCTCAGATCAAATAGCCCCACCATGGCATACAAACGTGAAATCGCAACACCGATCACTGCATACGTGCTGCTGTCCAGAGAGATTCCGATAGACCGCCGTCCCTTTTTTCCCTCGATAATGCCCTTCTCCTCCACCAGGCCATAGCTGATAAACTCATTGATGATGTTTGTGATCGTCGCATGCTTCAGGCCGCTGAGCTGCGCCAGCTCCGTCCGGGCGCAGACCTGCTTGTGCTTCATCAACCGCAGGATCAGCGAACGGTTCTCTGCCTGTACATCCAACAGATTCTTTCCTTTGTTTGCAACATTACGATACATGTAAAACCTCTTTCCCATTTATATTTCTGTCTCTTATACACATCTGACGCTGCCGACGACTTAATAGGTGT
>CAMTFT010000282.1 GCA_947071365.1 uncultured bacterium
ACACCTATTAAGTCGTCGGCAGCGTCAGATGTGTATAAGAGACAGATTCCAGCCTGGCAATGACGATGGATCTGTATTCACATGTACTTCCGGATACAAAAGCGAATGAGATGGAGAAAATTGCAAGCGTATTTTAGACAGAAAGGGAGGCTGGCACCTCTCTTTTTTGTCCGGAATTTGTCCGAGATTGCATGTATAGTGATAAAACCAGATAAAAGAAAAAGCCCGGAAATACGGTATTTTCGGACTAAAATGACTAATGATAAAACCTGATAAAATGGCAGGCTGTGAAGTTTTGTTTTACGAGTGGAAGGTCTCGAACACTCGGCACATTTAACGGCGGTGACCGCCGGAAAGCCCTGTTAGACCTTGGTTTTTGTGGGCTTTGCAACGATGGTGAGTATAACACAGTTTTTCCGGGAAATCAAGATTTGTCCGGAATTTGTCCGCAGGAACCTTTATTTTGCAGCAGAAAGAACCAGATTTGTCCGAAAAATATCCGCAGGAAAATGCCGGAAAAAGTAAGAAGCCGGTCATTCTTTTATTGCGGCTCGTGAGCAAAAAGAGTACAATAAGATTAATTAACAGTATGGCAGTGCTGCCTTTGAAAAAATGCAAAAGGAGTGGGATATACATGCTACAGGGGCCAGAAGAACGTGGAGATAACGGGATGTTTGCGGTTTACAGCGGAAAAAATGGCGTGGATGGCGGGTTCTGGTATTCGGAGCCGCTGCGAGAGACGTTTGCGGTTCAGGAGTGCGGGATATCGCTTTGGGATGCATTGATGGAGAGAGCCGGCCTGACAGAGGAGGCCGGGGCAAAACTGCGGGAGATGGTTGAAACCGCGTATGAAGCGCCGGAACCTTGGGCGTGTGATATGCGGATTTCGATGAGAGATGCGCTGGCAGGAGAAGAAGTTCCGTATTGTGTAAGTGTAGCCGGTGCTGGCAGCGGGAGGACGGTCATGATTCTGTTCCACGATCTGGAGCGGGAGGGTGCATCAGGTCACGATGATTCTGTCCGGTGTACGCTGGATGAGCTGACCGGGCTTTTGAACCGCCATGCTTTCCTGGAACGGCTGCGAAGGGAGAAGCGGCGGAAGAGCTGCGACTCACAGGAGCTTGCGGTTGTCTATTTTGATGTGCTTCGGTTTAAAGTGATCAACCATATGTTTGGCAGAACAAAGGGTGATGCTCTGCTTGTTCATGCAGCGGACTGCATGAGGAAAGTGCTGGAGGGACGCGGCTTTGGGGGCAGGCTGAGCGCGGATCAGTTTGTTTTCTGCCTGCGTGCGGATAAAGAGGAGATCGAACAATGCATTGAGAAGCTGTTTGATGAAATTACAGCGTTCGGGCTCCCGTTTGAAATTTTGTGCAACGCGGGAATCTACCTCGTTGGCGATGACGCTCCGGAGGTTGATATAATCGTTGACTGTGCGATTCTGGCGCAGAAGGAGGTCAAGGGCAGCTATACACAGCGCTTCCGCTATTACAGTGAGGAGCTCAGAAGAAATATGCTTGGCGAGCAGGAAATTACAGGAATTATGCGTACTGCGCTGGAAGAAGGGCAGTTTGTCGTATATTATCAGCCGCAATATAATCACGCGACCGGTCTGCTGACCGGTGCAGAAGCGCTGGTACGGTGGCAGAATCCGGCGAGAGGCTTGATTCCGCCGGGACAGTTTATTACGGTCTTTGAGAACAGCGGATTCATCACGGAGCTGGATCAGTATGTGTTTGAACAGGTTTGCAAATTTTTGAGGAAGTGCCTGGATGCGCAGATCCGGATGGTGCCGGTATCGGTGAATCTGACAAGGTATGATCTGTTCTGTCCCGGTTTTATAGAGCGGCTGGATGAGGTTCGAAGACAGTATGAGGTTCCTTCAAAGTACATTCGGATCGAGCTGACGGAATCATCGGCGCTTGGCAACAGTGAGTTTATCAACGGGGCAGTACGTAAGCTGCATAGCTGCGGGTATGTTGTGGAGATGGATGATTTTGGGAGCGGCTATTCCTCACTGAATATATTGAAGGATATCGATTTTGATCTGATCAAGCTTGATATGCGTTTTTTGCAGAAAAGCGGCGAGACAGGCGGAAGGGGTGGAACGATCCTGCACTCTGTCGTTCGGATGCTGAACTGGATGCAGCTCCCAATGATCGCGGAGGGAGTCGAGACAGCGGAGGCGGCGGATTATCTGCTGAGTATCGGATGCGAATGCGTACAGGGATACCTGTATTCCAGACCGGTTCCGGGGGAGGTATACCGGCAGATTCTGGAAGGCAGCCATATTGGGATGGCAGCGCCCCACATGAAGCTGATCGATACTATGAATCCGGAACGGTTCTGGTCAGAGGATTCTCTGGAAACCCTTGTTTTTTCCAATTATGTCGGGGCGGCGGCTGTTTTTGAGTACAGAGATGGCAGGGCTGAGCTGCTTCGTGTCAATAAAAAGTACCTGAAGGAGCTTTGCATGAACCACTCGGAGAAGGATGTGATCAATCAGGATATTCTCCTACTTATGGAGCCTGCGGAGCGGGAGTCCTATGTAAAAATGCTGGAACGGGTGATCGAGCAGGGCGTCGAGCAGGAGTGCGAGACGTGGCGGACAATTTCCTCGCAGTGCTGCGGGGAAGAACGGGTCTGCATCCGCGCTTCTGTCCGTATGCTGGGAAAGAGTAAGGAAAGCTGTCTCTTTTATGCGCTGATTCGGAACATTACGGCGGAAAAAACGAGAGTGGCAGAGATATTGAACAGCGAGCGCCGGTTCAAGGCTGCGAGTGAGCAGGCGAATATTTACTATTGGGAATACACGGTAGCGACGCGGGAGATGCGCCCCTGCTTCCGGTGCATGCGGGATCTGGGTCTTCCGGCGCTGCTCACAAATTATCCCGACAGTGCGATCGAGATGGGGGTATTTCCGCCGGAGATAGCTGACATGTACCGCGACTGGCATCGCCAGATCGCGGCGGGTGTGCCGTCGCTGGAGGCAGTATTGCCGTTGACTGTCGGCAGAATTCCGTTCCACGTCCGGTATACGACGGAGTTCGATGAAAACGGGCGTCCGGTCAAGGCGTACGGCTCAGCGACGCTGGTGGTGGATCAGTAAGCGCTGTTAAGAAAGCGCACACTGGAACAGGTTCGGGTGATTCCCTTCATTGTAGCGCCAGTAGTAGGCCCATGCTCCGGAAACGCCGAGCATGATTCCATCAGAAGCAATCGTGGCCGTTTGCCTGAACTCGCATCCCCTCCATATATACAGTGCATAATCCGCATAATAGTACGTATTTCCGTACTCGTCATAGAAGATCTGCATATAGGAGGCATTCCCCGGCACCTCCATTTCACCCACGTTTCCGTCGGCGGGATTGATCTGGAGATACTTTGGGCTGTCGTTTTGATAAAGAAAGACGACAGGATTGCCTGAGACGGTTCCGCACAGGCTGGGCGTCGCGTAATCTCCTTCAATAAAAGAAATCTCCCGGTTGCCCGTATAATCCAGACAACAGAGGTAGGCTCCATCCCAGGAGGTATCGGAGGTCATATGGTATTTGATGTAATACATACTGTCGGTATCCTGATCGATCCAGAAATTCTGGCTGCAGTTTTCTGCCACGATTCCGGAATTCCCGTCTGAGCCCAGCATCATAAGCTGTACCGGGCTTACGTCTGATGCAGCGCCGCTCAGTACGATACCGCCGTTCCAGAACTGCGCTGTGCCGATTCCGGAAGCAACGGTTTCCGTGCTGTCCTCTGCCAAATTGTAGCGGATCAGGTCCTGTCTCTTATACACATCTGACGCTGCCGACGACTTAATAGGTGT
>CAMTFT010000283.1 GCA_947071365.1 uncultured bacterium
TTCCGGGTATTGATATTTCAGAGGAATACCGCAGAGTTTATACGGACGCGGAATATCTGGCACCGCTGATTGGGTATACCGGAAAGATCTCGGGGGAGGAGCTGGAAGAACTGAAAAAAGAAGACGATACGTATACCTCCAATGACATTGTCGGAAAGACCGGTCTGGAAAGTGTCCTGGAGACGACGCTGCAGGGCGATAAGGGTTCAGAGGTCATTTTCGTGGACAACCTTGGCCGACTGCTGGATGTGGATTCCAGGGTGGAGCCTCAGGCGGGAAATGACGTTTATCTGACGATCGATATGGAGCTGCAGAGTGCGGCCTACAATATTCTGGAGCAGTATATTGCAGGTATTGTCTGTGACAGGACGATTCCTGCAGAGACTTTTGACTCGGAGTTGATAACGTCTGCCGACCAGGTGTATATCCCGATTTTTGATATTTACTATGCTCTGTTCGAAAATAATGTTCTGGATGTCAGCCATCTGAAGGCAAAAGATGCTTCAGAAAATGAAAAACAGGTCTATGCGGCATTTCAGACAAAAGCGGCTGAGATATTTAAAACAATAAAGAACGAGCTTCTGTCTGATGCACCGACTGTTTATAAGGATCTGGAAGATGCATACGTACTTGGTGAACAGTATCAGGTATATATGTCGTATATCGTAAATGACATGCTGATGAATGACACGGGGATCTTAAATGAGTCTGCCATTGACAAGACGGACAAAATGTATCTTGCCTGGACAGAGGAGGAGAGCATCAGCCTTCAGGAATATCTGACGTATGCGATTTCCAAAAACTGGATCGATATTACAAAGATTGCCAGCGACACGGAATATATGGATACACAGGAAATGTTTACTGCTCTGGCAGACTATATTGCGGATTACCTGTATGAGGATGATAATTTCTGTAAGCAGGTATACCGGTATATGCTGCAGGAGGGCAGGATTTCTGGTTCGGAAATCTGTCTGCTGCTGTTTGACCAGGGGGTGCTCGAGATGAATGCATCTGACTACGAGAATCTGGAAAACGGCACCCTGAGCGGTTATAATTTTATGATTGAGAAAATTGCCAACCTTGAGATCACTCCGGCACAGCTCGCAGTGACACCGTGCTCCGGCTCGCTCGTTCTCACTGACCCGAATACCGGAGATGTACTGGCCTGCGTAACGTATCCGGGGTACGACAACAACCGTCTGGCGAATGAGATGGATACAGATTATTTCAACAAGCTGAATATGGATAAATCCTCCCCCTTCTACAGCCGTGCGACACAGGAGGCTATTGCACCCGGTTCCACCTTTAAGATGGTAACTGCTGTAGCTGGTGTCATGGAAGGCGTGGTAAACATTGGAGAGGGAATCGGCTGTACCGGTAAATTTGACCAGGTGGCCGGTGAGCCGGTCAACTGCTGGAATAAATCCGGACACGGCGTTCTGGCACTGGAAACGGCAATCGCTGAATCCTGCAACTACTTTTTCAATACAATTGGATATCGGCTTGCTGCCGTAAACGGAGAGTATGACGATGATACGGGCCTTGCGACGCTCACGAAATACGCCTCCATGTTTGGGCTGGATGAAAAATCAGGAGTGGAAGTACCGGAATCGGCACCGAATATCTCCCAGATGGATGCTGTGCGTACTGCCATGGGACAGGCGGACAACCTGTTCACGACTACGCAGCTTGCGCGTTACGTAGGCACTGTTGCCAATGGCGGCACCTGCTATTATCTGACGCTGGTAGATTCCATCACGGACTCCGCCGGAAGCGTTCTGGAGGAAAATGAATCAAGGGTGCGCAATACAGTTGAGCTTCCGTCGGAGCTTTGGGACACAATATATGCCGGTATGCGTGGAGTAGCAAAGAGTAATGCCGGTTTTGAAGGTTTTGACTTCAGCCGTGTGACGGTAGCCGGTAAGACAGGAACAGCACAGATCGCAACAGATATACCGAACCACGGTGTATTTGTCGGCTATGCAAATGAGGTAAACTCCAGCGAACCGGAAGTTGCCATTGCCGTACGGATCGCTAATGGTTATTCTTCGGCGAATGCGGCGCTGGTCGCCAGGGATATGTTTTCTTACTACTACGATTTGCAGCCGGAGGAAGAAATCATTACGGGTCATTCTTCTGTGCCATATAGAAATAATGATGTTAATGACTAAATTCCGCTCATCTATGATATTGGAAACATATACGATGCAAAAGAGGGTGTCGCAAAATGCAGTTGGGACACAAGTTCAGGTATTTGACCGAGTGGACATGTACCATAACTTGTGGCTTTCTGCTATTTTGCGACACCCTCAAAGAAAAGCAAGTGCATTTACCGCAGTCCCTTTTCTTCATCGTCTGCTTCCAGTCTGCCGTCCGCTTCCGGCTCTGGAAGAATGAGCTGAACTGTTTCGATCCGGTTCTTATCCATTTTTACAACGGTAAGCAAGATCCCCTCCTCGGTGGTTACGGATTCTTTTTCAACGGGCAGGTGATCCAGCTTTTCAATGATAAGACCGCCGATGGAATCGTAATCATCGGAGGAAAGGGAAAGATCCAGGGCGTCGTTGACATCATCCAGCTTTACAGAGCCTTCAATGATGTATTCGCGGTCTGAGATCTGCTGGATCAGGTCTTCCTCGTCCTCATCGTATTCGTCGCGGATCTCTCCGACGATCTCCTCCAGAAGGTCTTCCAGAGAAATCATACCGACAGCGGCGCCGTACTCGTCGAGCACGATGGCAATGCTGACGGAGGATTTCTGCATCTCGATCAGCAGTTCCGAGGTCTTTTTGTATTCATAGGTGAAATACGGTTCGTACATTACATCCGTTACTTTGAAGTCTTCCGTATCGCTGCAGAAGAAAAAATCCTTAATATTCAAAATACCGGTGATATTGTCCCGGTCATTTTTGTAAACGGGAAGACGGGTATACTTTTCACTGTGGAAGATTTCCTGTACCTCCGCGTAAGAAGCGTTTTCACTGACAGATACCACATCCGCCCGGGGAACCATGACGTCTTTCGCCTGGGAATCACCGAAGTCCACCACGTTATATATCATTTCCCGTTCTTCTTTTTCGATGACGCCTTCCTTGTGGCTGACATCCACGATCGTACGAAGCTCCATCTCGGTCATGGTATTCAGCGAACTGTCCGCGTCAACGTGCATGAGCTTCAGAAGGAACCGGCAGATCGTGTTGATAATAATGATGACCGGGGTCAGAAGCTTCATCAGGAACAGGATAATAGAAGCATAGGAAAGAGAAAGCTTTTCGGAATTCACAGTCGCATACGTTTTCGGCGTGATCTCACCGAAAATAAGTATTATGATAGTGAGAATACCAGTAACAATACCGACCGCTCCATTGCCAAACAATTTGATGGCAAGCGCTGTAGCGAGAGCTGCCGAAAAGTTGTTGACCAGATTGTTTCCGATCAGGATAGCGCTCAGCATTTTGGAAGAATTTTCGATCGTTTTCAGGACGATATCAGCGCGCTTATCCCCTTCCTCCGATAATGCCTGAAGCCGGATACGGTTCACAGTAGTGAGCGCCGTCTCGGCAGAGGAAAAGAAGGAAGAAAGCAATACAAGAAGTAACAGGGCCAGAAGTTGTATGGCATCTTCTGAAGTCAAAAAATCATCTCCTTTTAAAATAAAACATAAAACGGTTATCCTGAATCATACAATAATTTCAGATAAAAAGCAACGTAAAGTTTGCGCAAAGCATTAGAATCCGATTTCTGAACAGGTATATGCAAAGAAAACGGCTGTCTCTTATACACATCTGACGCTGCCGACGACTTAATAGGTGTAG
>CAMTFT010000284.1 GCA_947071365.1 uncultured bacterium
CGCGATGTAGCTCCGTCTCGTGGGCTCGGAGATGTGTATAAGAGACAGGCCTATCGTATACTTCGGCTTGTCGATATACCTCGTCGGGACGAGAATGACACGTTCCCGGTATGGACCATCCTGCAGCCTGCGCAGGTTCCAGAGCCCCTTGTCACTCATATCGAACTTCAGCACCTCCCGAATCTGCTCTTTGCTGCCGTAGCCACCGTTAGCCGCCTTGGCAGTAGCCATAAGCGTACCGTACATCAGCCCTTCTTCTATATCAATACCCCCCGGTTCCCCGACGAACATGGCATAGTCCTTCGTATGTACGATGATACCCCTTCGGACGCTGAGTTTCTGCTGCAGGAATTCCACACCTTCCACACAGGAAAAAATATCATTGATATCCACCTGATACCCGTACATTTCCTTCAGCGTGTACTGTAGCTCTTCCTCATTCATGCTGAGGATATCCACATCCGGGGCGATTGTCTCGACACAGAGCCTGCGCACCTTCGCGTCATGAAAATGTGCATCCTCAAAATAGACGATACCCTCCGGATTGTTCCGGCGGTAGATCCGCACATGGTTCTTCACGTAATCAAGCCGTTCCTTTAATATCTCCGTATCCAGGATCGAATTGAAACTGGACAGGACATTGCTGCTTACATGCTTTGCATTCTGCTCGATCCATTTAAAATACGGCTCCCATAAGGGAAGGTATTTATTCACCGTATTTTTCGTCAGAATAACACGATTCGAACATGGAATCTCTATGGCCTGATCTCCCGACCGGACCACATCTCCCTTTTTGAACTGCAATATAAAATGAATCTCCTGGGGATTGCGGCTTACGACCTCGTCCGCATGACCCACCTGCCCGTTTTCCAGAACGACGTGAATATACGGGGATCTAAGCTGCTCGCATACCTCTCCCGAATCGTCCGTCAGATGTACCAGCGTCTCACCGCCGATCTGCGCCAGTGCAAGCGCTGCCTGCACTGCCGTTCCTCCCATACCGTTTCTGAACGGAAAGCTGGCTCTCACAAGATCTGTATTTTCCACGTCGGCTTCCCCGCCGATGCCGTGGATACAGTAATAAACAACCGTTTCCAAAAGCTCCTCTACTGTGCGGATCACCTTTGCGATCTTCATTTCCTCGAGATCTTTTCCCGGCATGTATTTCGCCAGCAGCTCATTCAGTTTTTCCACCCGGAAGTCACACAGAAGATCCAAATTGCTGGTATACCCCATCGCTGTATATGTTTTCTCCCGGGAGCGTCTGATTATACTGTCTTCAAGCGACTGATACGCTTTCTGAAATTTCTCTTCTATACTCATATGCTCCACCTGATGTCAAATATTGTAATGCTGTTTAATGATACTGGTGTTCCTTCACGAACTGTACTACCGTATCAAAGTCCGGCACCGCCGTACTGGGCCCTATAGCGGAAATACCGAAGGAGGCGACGGCGCTGGCAAACCTTCCGCATTCCTCCAAAGACCAGCCCTTCATGTATGCACAGAGGAAGCCGCCCATGAAACAGTCCCCCGCCCCCGTTGTATCCACGACCTTTACGTCCTGATACGGTTTCAGTCTCGTATAATTCTTAAAATCATTCGTCAGGATGCATCCGTCCCCGCCCAGTTTTATGCCGAAGACCTTCAGCGGAAATTCACTGAATGATTCCATGATCTCCTGCACATCTGTTTTCTGAGCCAGATAAGAAGCCTCCTCATAGCTCGGAATGAAGATATCCGTATGCTGCAGCGTCTCCCGAAGCAGATCCATCTTGCACTTTGCAGTATCTTTCACAGCCACAGAGGCATCCATGGCCGTGATCTTTCTATACTTATGCGCTCTTCGAAACAGATCTGAGATCTGTCCGTCATCCATACCGGCAAGAGCCAGAGCGCTTCCGAAAAATACAAGATCATTCTCAGCAATTGCATCCTCCGGTACATCTGCACTTTTCAACAGGCTGTTGATCTTGCAGTCCACAAGAAAATGCCTCTGGCCGTTTGTCTCGATCAACTGATACGAGGTGGCCGTCGAATTGTGTTCTTCTATCGCCACCATGTCGGAATTTACCTTATTGTTCGAAAGCTCTGACAGGATAAACGCGCCGTTCCCGTCATTTCCGACCTTTGATACCAGCGAAACGGATTCACCCATCTTCGCCAGCACGACTGCCACCGTCAGCGCATCGCCTCCTGTATGCAGCTCCACCGTATCGATCATCGAATTATCCAGCTCCATGATATTGGCCGGGCAGGGACGCAGCGGAATATCGCAAAATGCCATTCCAACCGATAATACCTTCATAATCTATCTCCTTATTTTACAGAACCTGCCGTCATACCTGCTATAAAGTATTTCTGGAAGAACAGGAACAGAACGAGGATCGGAAGTGAACCGAGCACGCTCATTGCCATCATCTGGTTCCACTCATACGCATGCTGTCCCATCAGCAGGTTGATTCCTACCGGCACAGTACGCATATCATTCGTCTTCGTCAGGGTCAGTGCAAACAGGTACTCATTCCATGCCTGCATGAAAGTATACATACCAACGGAAACAAGCCCCGGGATCGCTGACGGAACGAGAATCTTCCACAACGCCGTCCAGCGGGAACCGCCATCGATCATAACTGCCTCGTCGAGATCCCTCGGCATCGTATTCAGGTATCCCGTTACCATCAGTATACAGTACGGCAGCGTGAACACCAGATAAGTCAGGATCAGTGCGCCGAAGGTATTGTACAGTTTCAGCGTTACGATCAGACTCAGATACGGGATCAGCAGCGTGATCGGCGGAACTGCCTGTACGGAAACGATGATCGTATTGATCACGTTCTTGCCCTTAAAGTTAAAGCGGCTGAAAGCGTAGGAAGCCATAATTCCGATAAACAGCGTAAGGATAACAACGATTGCTGAGATCATGTAGCTGTTCAGGAAGAATCTGACCTGCTCCGGGTTCATAAAAATCTTCTTATATGCCTCAAAGCTGAAATTCTCTGAGATCCAGGTCGGCGGGAACGTAAAGATCTCCGCATTTCCCTTAAATGAGTTCGACAACATCCACAAAATCGGGAATCCGGCCCAAATTGCTCCAAGAATGAGGAGAATAATCACAAGTATCTGGACAGATGTTTTTTTCTTTCCAACCATATCCTATTCCTCCGATCTCTGATGTCTGACGTAGAATACGCCGATGATGGAACATACGATCAAAAGGAGTACTGCACCAGTAGACGCCATCGAATACTGATACTTCGTAAAGCCCTGCTTGTATATCCATGTACTGATTGTTTCTGTTGCATTGACAGGTCCGCCACCTGTGGTCATCCAGATCAAAGCGAACTGCTGAAGTGTCCATACGAAATCCAGCATCAGCAAACTAATCAGGATCGGTTTGAGCTGCGGGATCGTGACACCGAAGAAGGATTGAACTGTATTTGCTCCGTCAAGAGAGGAAGCCTCATACAATTCCGGGGAGATTCCCTGCAGTCCGGCAAGGATACTAATCATATAGAATGGATAGCCGGACCAGATATTGATCAGTGTAACGGACTGCAGCGCGATATCTCTGGAAGCCAGGAATGTGACCTTTTCCTCCGAAATGCCAAACAGCAAAATAAAGTAGTTCAACACACCGTTCGGATCCAGCATCATTCTCCAGAGGATCGCGATAACAGATGCCGTGAACATCCATGGAAGTGCATAAACGACACGGAAGATTCCCTTTGTCTTTGTGCCGAGATAACGTGTATTTAATATCAGGGCAAAGGTCATGCCGATAATCATATGCACGATAATACTTACG
>CAMTFT010000285.1 GCA_947071365.1 uncultured bacterium
GGTACATCATAGTTGTATTCAAATCTAACTCATGATCGTTCAGCACTGCAAGATCTACATTGGCCATTTTACCGAACACTGCAACCAAAATAATTGTGCTGCCCTTCCGGGCATATTTGATAGCCTGTCCCATCGTGATATCATTTCCGGCGCAATCATAAATAACATCTGCTTTATCCGGTCCAAATGCTTCAAGCATTGCTTCTCCAAAATCCCTGTGCAGTGTGTTCACGGTGAAATCTGCGCCGCAGGCTTTTGCCAGCGATAGACGATAGTCTGATACATCCGTAATCATCACAGACTCTGCTCCCAGTGCCTTACAGGACTGCGCCAGCAGAATCCCGATTGGGCCACATCCCAGTATCGCCACCTTTGCACCTGCAAGCTCCGGAAATCGTTTTGCAGCATGTACCGTGACTGCCAGAGGTTCAATCATAGCGCCTTCGTTGAACGTCATGTTTTCCGGGATTGGCGTTACCTTTGACGCATCTACTGCAAAATACTCACTGGCTGTCCCTGTCGTCTGGAAGCCCATGACCTTCAGGCTTTCACACAGATTATACTTTCCGTGTGTACACGGATAACATTCACCGCAATACACCTGAGGTTCAATCGTTACCTTCTGGCCCACGGAAAACTGTTTTACATCTGTACCTATTTTTACAATCCTTGCAGACAGCTCATGTCCCTGAGTCACCGGGTAAGAAGTGAATGGATGTGTCCCATGATACACATGTATATCGCTTCCGCATATACCGATTTTCATAATCTTTACCAACACCTGTTCCGGGCCCGGCTCAGGAATCGGAACGGTCTGAAATTCTATCTTCTTCGGCGCTGTCATCACCTGCTGCAGCATCATATTTTCCATTATTAATCCCTCCTTTTGAAAACACCTATCTTCCTGAAACTTCTTATCCTTCCCAAAGCTTCTTATTCTTCCTGAAATTCCTTATCCTTTGAAGCTTCTTATTTTTCTGAAGCTCCTTATTCTTTTGATATTTTATGGAACAATCACAATCTTTCCATGACTGCGGTAGCTGTTATCTGTAAATACCTTCACAGAATCCTCCAGTGAAATTACATCTGTGATGATCCGGCCCATATCAATTTTTCCGGATGACAAGAGCCGAATGACCCGTTCAGCCACCAGGGGATTGATGTAAGAACCCGTCACAGAAATTTCTTTCTTAAATAGCTGCTCATACGCGTATACGTCCAGCTTCGTCTCAGGAGGAGTAAGTCCAAACAGCATCACGGTTGCCTGATTTGCAGCAATATCAAGTGCCATTTCCATTGTATTTTTGCGGCCCACACATTCAATTACCGTTGTCGGTTCGATTCCCGCTTTTTGCAGAACCGCTTTTACATCCTCTGTCATCGGGTCAACTGCAAGTACCGCGCCATGTTTTAATGCCTTTTCACGTTTTGCCTTCTGCGGCTCAATTACTGCGATTTGGGCTGCACCGGCACACTGTGCCAGCTGAAACATGATCTCACCGATTGGACCATATCCGATAATTACCGCTACATCCCCCGGACGAATATTGCTGCGGTCAATTCCATGCATCGCACAGGATACAGGCTCCATCATTGCCGCCACTTCAAAAGGCAGCTCCTTTGGCACACGGTAAACAGCGCGCTCCGGTACTGTACAGTATTCTGCAAAACCGCCGTATACCGTTGTTCCAATACCCACCATATGCTCACAGTAATGTACGGCACCCCGTTGACAGGGAGCGCATTGCCCGCAATAAACATTCGGATCCACCACAACATGGTCTCCCACTTCAAACTTGGTCACTCCACTTCCAATCCTGGCAATGACACCGGAAAACTCATGTCCCATTACCAAAGGATAAGAATTTTCAAAAGCGCCCTTATCACCATGAAACATATGTAAATCCGTTCCGCAGACGCCGCACGCCTTTACTTCAATCAATACTTCCTTTTCACCAGGCTCACGTACCGGAATATCCTGCACGCTTAATGTCTCCGGCGCCGTCAATACTAATGCTCTCATGATTTTTCAACCTCCTCTATCTATCTACATGCAAGGTACGATCCAGAAAGTTCAGAATCATCTCTTTTACTTCTTCCTGAACAAAATGGTGATCCGCATGATTTGCTCCTTCAATTAAGATCAGCTCTGACTCGACGCCGGCCTTCTGTAATGCCTCATATAGCATTTCTCCCTGATGGTATGATACCAGCGTATCACCTGTTCCGTGAAGAATCAGGAACGGAGGCGTCGTTGCCTTATCCGGAAGCTCTTCCAGATTCTGATAAAACGGAACATCTACGGCAATATCTCCGACTCCGGTCACATCAAGATCCGACATATGGCAGGGCGGATACCACGGAACAGCTGCGTTTACTGCACTGGAGTACTCCAGAAAATCTCCTTTATCATACTGTTTTGTATTCCCGGTCAGACCTGCAAGTGCAGAGAAATACCCTCCGGCCGATTCTCCCATGATCGCAATACGATTCGGATCAATATGCAGCTGATCTGCATGGGCGCGGATATAGCGGATGCAGGCTTTAATATCTTCCAGCTGCATCGGAAATCTCGTACGGGCATTCACGCTGTAATCCACCCCGGCAACTGCATATCCTTTCTTTACATAATAAACCAGTTCCGGCATCCAGATATTAATATCCTCTTCAATAAAGGAACCTCCGGTAATCCACAGTATAAGCGGATATTTTTCATCTTCATCATACTCATAATGACATCTTGGTTTCATCAGGGAAAAATTCAGCTGTCTGTACCGCCCTTCACACCAGTCCTGACGCTGCCAATAGCAGATTTTATCCGCAAGTAAAACAACTTTATCCTTAATGTCAACAGAAATCTTCTTTTTCATCCTTTTTCTCCTTTTCCACTATGCTTTATTCTTGATCACTTTATTCTTCCGTGCCCGCTGTATACAGTCAAAGCCAACAGCCAACAGCAAAATACATCCCTTGATAATAGACTGCATATACGTACTTACACCGATAATGACAAATCCGTTGTTAATAACACCCATGATCAAAACACCGACCAAAGCTCTGCTCATCTTACCGGTTCCGCCTGCAACACTCACACCGCCGACTACCAGCGCAGAAATAACATCAAATTCAAATCCGGTTCCTGCCGTTACCTGCCCGGAGTTCGTACGGGACAGCAAGACCATGCCGGAAATACCGCCAAAGAACCCGCTCAGAGAGTAAGCCAGCTGCTGAATCCTTTTAACATTAATTCCGGATAATTGTGCTGACTGTGCATTGCTTCCTACCGCAAAGAAATAACGTCCAATATACGTTTCATTCAAAATAAATGCTCCGATCGCCATGCACACCACCATTATGATAACGCATACCGGGATCGGTCCAATATAGCCCTGTCCCATAAAATTAAATCCCTGCGGAAATCCAAAGATTGGCATACCCTTTGCCAGCATATACGCAGCTCCGCTCAGAATCAGCTGCGTAGACAGCGTAACGATCAGAGGCGGCATATCCAACTTTGATACCACCAGGCCATTAAACAGACCGCACAGCGTTGTCAAAAGAACGCCCAGCAGACAGGCAATGACCGGATTTACACCCATGTTCACCATTAGATACGCAATAAAAATATTGTTCATGGTAACTGCAGACCCAAGAGAAAGATCTATCCCGCCCGTAAGCATACAGCACATTGCTCCGACACAACCAATGCCCAGATACGAAATCTGTCGTGTAATATTGATTAAATTACTTGGAGACAGAAACACAGGGTTCATTCCGGTAAAGAACAAAATCAAACCAGCTAAAAC
>CAMTFT010000286.1 GCA_947071365.1 uncultured bacterium
GTTCAGATACGATCGTGTATCACGACGGACGTATTATGGGAAAGCCGTCTGACCGGGATGAGGCGAGAGAAATGCTGCGGAGCATTCAGGGGAATACGCATTCCGTATTTACAGGGGTCACGGTAATCGTAAAAGAAAATGGAAAAAGCTCCTGCGATACGTTTTTCAGGGAGACGAAGGTGCATGTGTACTCGATGACAGAGCAGGAGATAGAAAAATACCTGGATACCGGGGAGCCCATGGACAAAGCAGGGGCATACGGGATCCAGGGGAAATTTGCCGCGTGGATAGAATCGATTGAGGGTGATTACAATACGGTGGTGGGATTGCCGGTGTCATCGCTCTGGCAGGTACTGAAGCGATATTGCTGAGACTCCTGAGCAGGCAGTTAAAGCATGTTATTTAGATAAGTAAGCCAATGCCCTGCGGAGTTTTCACCGTGTCTGGTTCATTATAGCCAGGTGTAAGGAATTAGTCGTCTTCCGAATAATATACCTCCACCAGAAACAGCCCCTGCGGTGGAGCGGTAAATCCGGCCAGAGAGCGGTCAAGGCCCTCCAGGATGGTCGGAATCTGGGACGGCAGGCGGTCGCCCATGCCGATTTCAATCAGCGTACCCGTCAGGATGCGAACCATATGATAAAGAAAACCGTCTCCCCGGTAGCGGATGTACAGGATGCCGTCCCGGAGATCAAAGGAGATATCATAGATCGTGCGCACCGTGGATTTTTTCATATGGCGGTTGGCGCAGAAGCTCTTAAAATCATGGGTTCCGACCAGATAAGAAGCGGCTTCCTGCATTTTCCGGATATTCAGCGGCTCGTCGATGCGGTAGAGATAACGCCGCTCAAAGATGTTGGAGACTTCTCCGCAGTCGATACGGTATTCGTAGAGCTTGCTCTGGGCGCTCAGGCGCGCGTGAAAACGCTCATCGGCCTTCGTCACGGACAGGATACGGATATCCTGCGGAAGATACCGGTTGAAATACTGGTGGATCTCCTGGCAGGAATAGCGGCTGAGCATGCGGGGAACGCGGTAATTGGCCACCTGATGCAGTGCATGTACGCCAGCGTCAGTCCGCCCGGAACCGCTGATCTCCACGGGTTCTCCGTACAGATGCTCCAGAATATTTTCCAGCTTTTCCTGAATGGTGTCAGGTGTATTGCCCTGGCGCTGCCAGCCGTTGTAGCGGGTGCCGTCGTATTGAACGATCAAACAGAAATTTGCCATACGTTATTTTCCTTCCTGCTTTGTATACTGAAATATTGTGTACTTGTGCAGTTCACCAATCTTTGTGTAGCCATACTTTTTAAATTTGCGTAAATCAGTATTTCCCCTCAGATCCATGATAATAAAATTGCATCCCGTATGCTTGGCGGCTCTGGCTATGCGCTTAAATGAAGGCGTAGGAGAATTGATCTGCTGATACAGAACACTGGCGTATTTATCAAGAGCGCCTGTGCCTCTCCTGCCGTAGGGCATGAGGATGGAAGCGTCATAAACTCTGACGTAGGAAGCGATATGGTCGTCGGCGGCGATCTTCACCTCGGTGATTCCCGCCTCTGCTGCCTTTTCATTAACGAAATTGCAGAGATACGCCACTTCACTTGGAACCTTCTGAGGGTTGTCCGCGATGAAATAGTTGTCGGCCTTGAACATGCCTTTACCGGAAAACGCGATAATCCCAGTAAAAACCAGCAGACAAACGGCCTGCACGACCTTTGATTTTCTGTTTTTCAGAAAATCAGCGGCAGCAATGGCGATCAGAGGGATCGTCGGCAGCAGCCAGAGCACGCGCCAGTAGACCTCATCGCCGATACACGACCGGATCACAGATGCCGTGACCGGAAGTGCAAAAATGATAAGCAGCAGCACGGAATATATCAATATATACCGTGTGTTTTTTTCTTTTCTTTTCCGAAGCAGGAGATAAATGACGGAAACCAGCAGAAGGTACTGATAAAAACCGTCTCCCCAGTAAAGCTTCCAGTTGGAAATGATCCACATCAGGATAGATTTCATATGATTCCCCATCTCCTTAAAAATAAAATCAGAATATAGACAGCCCCCAGTATGATGGAGGGTAGGCAGCACGCCAGCCCGGCAAAAGCTCTTTTAATACTCTTAAACCGAATGGCTCCCATGAGGACGAAAATACCCATCATGATCGGAGCAAAGATAATTCCCACAGAAGAGAGCAGGCAGGTTCCCAGGTTAGCCATTAAATATAAAAACCAGGAATACTTTGGCCGTTCTTCCATGACGATCGTCAGAGATAAATAAATGACCGCCGGAACCATAAAGGATGCCAGAACTGCTTTTCCCTGCCAGATGCGCACCATCTGGAAGTTCCCGGCGTTATATACGGAGTATGCGGAAAACCAGCACAGCACTGCCGCAAGGAAGAGGAAAATGCCCTGCGCATCCTTTTCCTTCGGAAAACATTTTTTGCCAAGCTGGTGCAGCGCAATATAGGAGGCCGGTAAAAATACGGCTGGAAATATCGTATGGGCTGTGATGGCGGCATGAAGCCCGCCGCAAAGCTGACTGATAATGGCCAGAAAAACAGGAAACGGCGCAAGGATATACCTGCGGGGAAAAACGAGGTAGGCCGCCCCGGTATATGCGTTCGTCTCAAAAATAGTATCTTCCTGTATGGATGACGTGGCAGCGGCCACGTAGAGGGCATCGTCAGCATCCAGATGTGCATACCGGATGACGATGAAGGTCTGGACGGCAATTAAAAGCAGTGCGCCCCAGAAAAAGACAGAGGTATTTTTCAACCTGCCAAAAGTGGGGAGCCAGTTGGAAAATCCCCGCTTCTTCATGCAAATGATACCAAAAAGCGCAGCCAGAACAGTGACGATTCCGTAGCAGATGACCAGTACATGAAGAGGCTGCTTCAAAAACAGCAGCGGTAACGTCAGTATCTCCGCTGCGGCAAATAAAAAAACGTAACCGAGCAGAAAACTCTCGCCAATTGTAAAGGATTCATTTTTCCTTAAAAATAAAGCTCCGGAAGCCGTCGGTATGACGATCAGCCAGATCACGGCCAGAAACGCTTTTATGATAAAATGCATGGAAATTTCCTCCTGTGCTTATTACTTTAATCATACACAGAGGGTATCAACTTTTGTCGAAAAAATCAAGCGATTCTTTCTTAAAAAAGACGGTTGAAGATAAGGGGAATTCTGGGTATACTTATAGAAAATGGAGTGTTTTATGATGACAGATAAAAACAAAAACGAAATTGAGCAGAGACTTCTGGAGCTTCCAATCGTTCAGTATGCCTGGCTTCCGGAAAGCGCCTTATCCTTTTCAGAGCGGGTGCGTTATATCTGTGAAACGGAGTGCCCACGGTATGGGAAGAGCTGGGCGTGCCCTCCCGGTGTGGGAACTGTGGAGAGGTGCCGGGAGATCTGCAGCAAATATGATGAGGCGTTTGTGTTTACGACAATGGCAGAGGTGCAGGACATCTCCAATATGGAAGAGACTCTTGCCACCAGAAGCGGGCACGAGGCGGTGACGAGGCAGATCCTGGAAATTTTTCAGGAGTATTCGTTTCAGACGCTGGCAATGTCCGGGGAGTCCTGCGCGATATGCCGGGAATGTGCGTACCCGAACGGGCCCTGCCGCCATCCGGATCAGATGATACCATGTATAGAAGGATACGGTATCGTCGTGCCGTTGCTGGCGGAGAAAGCCGGGATCGTGTTTGACAATGGCGGAAATGTTGTGACGTGGTTTGGGGTCGTGCCTGTCTCTTATACACATCTCCGAGCCCACGAGACGGAGCTACA
>CAMTFT010000287.1 GCA_947071365.1 uncultured bacterium
CCTATTAAGTCGTCGGCAGCGTCAGATGTGTATAAGAGACAGGAATACCTCCGATCATTGCCCCCGGAATTGAACCGATACCTCCGAATACGGCTGCGACGAAAGCCTTGATTCCAGGCATGGAACCTGTATACGGTGAAAGTGACGGATACGTGGAGCAGAGCAGCACGCCCGCGATGGCTGCCAGTCCTGAACCGATCGCAAAGGTCAGTGCAATCGTTCCGTTTACATTGATACCCATGAGCTGTGCCGCACCCTTATCCTCCGACACCGCCAGCATCGCCTGACCCGCCTTTGTCTTGTTGATAAAAGTCATAAGGGCAGTCATAATAACAATACAGCTTACAATGGTAACGATCGTTTCACCGGAAATCATCAGAGAACCTCCGGCCAGCTTCAGATCCGGGATCGGAACCACCGACTGAAAGCTCTTCGGGTTGGAACCAAAGATCAGAAGCACAACGTTCTGCAGGAAATAGCTGACACCGATAGCTGTAATAAGTACCGCCAGCGGAGACGCCGCCCCGCGCAGGGGACGATACGCAACTGCCTCTATCGTAATACCCAGCACTGTACATACCACAATCGCCACCAGCACCGCCACCAGGGGATTGGCACTGTAGCTCAGCATCATAGTCAAAGCCGCATAACCGCCGACCATAATAACATCACCGTGAGCGAAATTAAGCATTTTTGCGATACCATAGACCATGGTATACCCCAGAGCGATTATGGCATATACACTGCCGAGACTAATGCCGTTAAGAAAATAGGATAAAAAACTCATAGGACACCTCGTCATATTTTACCGGAAACCCTTTTCTTTGGTTTTCCTCATAATTTAGCGAAAACAGGGGGTTGCCATGAGCAGCCCCCTGTTGGGTTATTTCATGTTCTGCAGGCGAAATACACCTGCTGTTCTCTTATTATAATCCCTTATATGCGCCGTTCTCGATCACAACAGCCTTCGGAGCCTTTGTCGGCTCACCTTCTGCGTTCCAGGTCATGCCTGTACCTGTCAAACCGTCTACCGTGATCTCTGTCATAGCAACCTTCAGTGCGTCGCACAGTGCGCTTGCGTCCATATCAGGTGTTGCACCACTCTGCTCCAGAGCTGCCTTGATCGCATAAATTCCATCGTATGCGTCTGCTGCGAACTGGTTCGGCACTTCGTTGTAAAGCTCCTGATATTTTGCTACGAAATTCTTTGTCAGATCATCCTCTGCGTCTGCGGAGAACGGTGTCAGAAGCATAACGCCCTCTGCCAGAGCAGTATCAAAACCTTCTACGGAAAGGATACCGTCCATACCGTCTACACCGAACCATACCGGTGCAAAGTCCATACCTGCTGCCTGTGTAAGGATCAGAGATGCCTCATTGTAGTAGATCGGAAGATAAACAAGATCAGCGCCTGCTTCCTTTGCCTGCTGAAGCTGTACGGAGAAGTCTGTCTTGCTGTCTGCTGTAAACGGGCCTTCTGCTACGATCTCAAACGGCTGGTTCTCAGCCTCTGCACGGAATGTTGCATAGATACCTGATGAATATACGTCAGAGCTGTCGTAGATAACTGCTACCTTCTCAGCCAGACCATTCTCACCGATGTATTTAGCGGATGCAGTTCCCTGATCCGGGTCGGAGAAGCATACACGGAATGCGTTGTCGCCAGCCGTGATACAGTCAACAGCAGAACCTGATGGTGTAAGCAGGAACATGTTGTCATTCACTGCCTCTGCCTCAACTGCGATACACGGAGCAGATGTAACTGTGCCGAGCAGCATCTGCATTCCCTCATCCTTCAGCGCATTGTATGCGTTCACGGACTTCTCTGCATCATGCTCATCATCCTGCGGCATGAACTCAAGCTGTACTCCGTTCACTCCGCCTGCCTCATTGATCTCATCTACTGCAATCTGTGCTGCGTTCATAACTGCGTTACCGTAAGCTGCAGCAGCTCCTGTCATCGGTCCGATACCGCCGATCTTGAAGGTCTCGCCTTCTGCAAAAGCTGTAGTGGAAAGCAGCATTGCTGATGCAAGTGCAAGGCTTGCAACTTTAACAAATTTTTTCATAATACCTACCTCCTGAATTTTTCTAAACACAGCCGCCATAAAGCCTTTTCGCAAAGGCCGCTTCATCACCGTAGAGCATACATCCCGTATACCCTCCGGTATATGATACGGCACTGCGTTAAAGTAAGCTGTGCCATACTGCAAATAATACTCATTTCCTGTAGATTTGTCAAGATATTTCGCATTATTTTGAAAAACATTTGTCCGCGCAGTGCGGATTCCCTGTAATTCCCACAGACAAGGACATATTTCCGGGTCGTGCTGCCAACATAATCCGCAGAATTAATATGCCTTGCCCCAGTATACCAGCTTCTTCGCCGGCTTTCCGCAGTAAATACACGTATCGGAAATATGCTCCTGCTCGAACGGCATACATCTGGAGGTCACGCCCATCTCTTCCTTGATCGCATCCTCGCACTCCTGGCAGCCGCACCACATAGCCTTGATGAATCCCGGCTTGTTGTCCGCGATGTCCTTAAACTCTTCCTTTGTCACAGCGGTGTACGTATGTGATTCGCGGTGCGCTCTTGCACGCTCCAGCATTTCTACCTGCATTGTTTCCAGAACCTCAGCTACCTTCGCTGCCAGCTCTGCGATCGGAGAGGTGATCTTCTCTCTCGTGTCACGGCGTACGATGACAGCCTGTCCTGCTTCGATATCCTTCGGCCCCAGCTCGATACGAACCGGGATTCCGCGCATCTCCTGCTCGGAGAATTTCCATCCCGGGCTCTTTTCAGAATCATCCAGCTTCACCCGAAGACCTGCTGCCTGCAAAGCTGCCTTTACTTCATTCGCCTTATCCAGCACGCCCTCCTGCTGCTGGCGGATCGGAATGACCATGACCTGAGTCGGAGCGATTCTCGGCGGAAGCACAAGGCCGCTGTTGTCGCCATGTACCATGATAATGGCGCCGATCATTCTCGTTGTCATTCCCCATGAGGTCTGATGTACGTATTTTAATTTGTTATCCTTATCTGCAAACTGAATATCGAAAGCCTTCGCAAATCCATCTCCGAAGTTGTGGCTCGTACCGGACTGCAGTGCCTTTCCGTCGTGCATCAGGGACTCTATTGTATAAGTAGCTTCTGCTCCGGCAAATTTTTCCTTGTCCGTCTTGCGGCCCTTGATGACCGGAATCGCTAGCACCTGCTCACAGAAATCCGCATAGACATTCAACATCTGGATCGTTCTCTCTTCCGCCTCTTCCGCCGTTGCGTGAGCAGTATGTCCCTCCTGCCACAGGAACTCTCTGGAGCGCAGGAACGGTCTCGTCGTCTTCTCCCAGCGCACAACAGAACACCACTGGTTGTATACCTTCGGCAGATCACGGTAAGAATGAATATCGTTCGCATAAAAATCACAGAACAGCGTCTCAGAAGTCGGACGCACGCACATCCGCTCCTGCAGCGGCTCCAGTCCGCCGTGAGTCACCCAGGCAACTTCCGGTGCAAAGCCCTCCACGTGATCCTTCTCCTTCTGAAGCAGACTCTCGGGAATAAAGATCGGAAGATAAACATTCTCCACACCCGTCTCCTTGAATCTGCGGTCCAGCTCATGCTGGATATTTTCCCAGATCGCATATCCGGCAGGCTTGATGACCATACAGCCCTTAACGCTGGTATAATCGATCAGCTCCGCTTTCTTTACGACATCCGTATACCACTGCGCGAAATCCTCCTCCATTGAGGTGATCGCTTCTACAAGTTTCTTTTCCTTTGCCATTTTT
>CAMTFT010000288.1 GCA_947071365.1 uncultured bacterium
ACACCTATTAAGTCGTCGGCAGCGTCAGATGTGTATAAGAGACAGATGTATAATAAATTGGATTTATTAGGAGGAGCTATAGTGATTGCGAAGAAAATACCGATAGCGGCAGCACTTATGGCAGGGGTGATGCTGCTTGGGGGCTGTGAAATGCTGGAACAGAAGAAGTGGACGCCGCAAGAGCCTGCTGCCATATCAATTGATGAGGACGGGGTTATTACGGAAATCATTCAGGAATCCCTGGATGAGCCTTATTATGATGCGACAGAGCTTCAGAATATGATTACTTCCGAGGTGAAGGAATATAATGATAAAAATGGTGAGGAGACCATTGTTGTGAAGGAGCTGGAGGCTGCGGAGGGCAAGATCAACCTGAAGATGGAGTACGCTTCGGCTTCGGATTATGCTTCCTTCAACAATACGGAGTTCTATTACGGTTCCGTGATAAACGCCCAGCTTTCAGGCTATCTGTTCGATGCTTCCTACAAAAAGGTGAGCAATGGTGTCGTTCAGGGCTCTTCCGTATCCGGCAGTGAGGCTATCAAGCGGATGGATAAGCAGGTGCTGATCCTGCGGGCGCCCATGGAGGTGCATGTGCCGGGGGATGTGCTTTTTACCAGCACGAATGCGGAGGTACTGGCTGCAGATGTGGTCAATGCCACCGGCGAGTCGGAGGATGAGGAGGACGAGGGACTGATCCTGCCCTCCAATGCAGTGTATAAGGCGGAGGATGACGTATCCTTTGCTGAGGCGACAGCGGCGAACCGGGTGTATATTATTTTTGATATGTAATGATTATCCCGGAGGAAAGAGAGCGGGCAGACACGCCTGCGCCCTTTGATCCGGGAAAAGAAATAGTGAGATCAAATTCAGAGGAGAGAAAAAATGGAAAAGACAATGGAAAAAATTGTTGCACTGGCAAAAGGAAGAGGATTCGTATATCCCGGTTCCGAGATCTACGGCGGTCTGGCAAATACATGGGATTACGGTAATCTCGGTGTGGAGCTCAAGAACAACGTCAAAAAGGCATGGTGGCAGAAATTCATCACGGAAAATCCGTACAATGTCGGCGTTGACTGTGCGATCCTGATGAATCCCCAGACCTGGGTGGCATCCGGCCATCTCGGCGGCTTTGCTGACCCGCTGATGGACTGCAAGGAGTGCCATGAACGTTTCCGTGCAGACAAGGTTATCGAGGATTTCTGCCAGGAAAAGGGCATCACGCTTCCGAAGCCCATCGATGCATTTTCACAGGAAGAGATGAAGAACTTTATCGAGGACAACAATATTCCGTGTCCATCCTGCGGAAAACATAACTTTACGGATATCCGTCAGTTCAATCTGATGTTCAAGACCTTCCAGGGCGTTACGGAGGATGCAAAAAATACCGTATATCTTCGTCCTGAGACGGCACAGGGTATCTTTGTCAACTTTAAGAACGTTCAGAGAACTTCCAGAAAGAAGCTGCCTTTCGGTATCGGACAGATCGGCAAGTCCTTCCGTAACGAGATCACACCGGGCAACTTCACCTTCCGTACAAGAGAGTTTGAGCAGATGGAGCTCGAGTTCTTCTGCGTTCCGGGAACGGATCTTGACTGGTTCCAGTACTGGAGAGGCTTCTGCTTCGACTGGCTGAAAAAGCTGGGCATGAAGGAAGACGAACTGCGTCTGCGCGACCATGATCCGGAGGAGCTCTGCTTCTACAGCAAGGGAACGACAGATATCGAGTTCCTGTTCCCCTTCGGCTGGGGTGAACTGTGGGGTATCGCAGACCGTACAGATTATGACCTGACACAGCATCAGAACGTATCCGGACAGGATATGACATATTTTGACGACGAAAAGAAGGAAAAATACATTCCGTACGTCATCGAGCCGTCCCTCGGTGCAGACCGTGTGGTTCTGGCATTCTTGTGCAGCGCATACGATGAGGAAAATATCGGGACAGAGGAGAAGCCGGACATGAGAACAGTGCTTCACTTCCATCCGGCTCTTGCGCCGGTGAAGATCGGTGTGCTTCCGCTTTCCAAGAAGCTGAATGAGGGCGCTGAGAAGGTATATGCGATGTTGTCCAAATACTACAACTGTGAGTTCGATGACAGAGGAAATATCGGAAAGCGCTACAGAAGACAGGATGAGATCGGTACGCCGTTCTGCGTGACGTATGATTTCGATTCAGAGGAAGATGGCGCAGTGACGGTTCGTGACCGTGACACCATGGAGCAGGAGCGCGTGAAGATCGAGGATCTGAAAGCATATTTCGAAAAGAAATTTGAGTGGTAAGACCAGATAAATGAAAAATAAAGTGATGAAAATACCCACCGGAGGCATATGGATACGAGTCGTGTAAAACGAGAAATATACTAATTCAGTCTTGCGGGGAGTATTAAATTTTGATATAATCCGATAGAGCTTGGTTTTTTTACCAGCAATGGAAACAATTGAATGGATCATAAAATTCAGGAGGACGAAAAAATGAGTGAATTAAAAGGTGCAATGATTATTGGACAGTCCGGCGGACCTTCCTCAGTTATCAATGCAAGCTGCTACGGCGCAATTAAGGCTGGTCTTGATTCTGATGTGATCACTAAGGTTTACGGCGCTGCAAACGGTATTGTCGGCGTATTGAATGACAAGCTTTATGTGATGGATGAGGAAGACCCGGCAGAGCTGGAGATTATGAGATATACTCCGTCTTCTGCACTTGGCTCCTGCCGTTACAAAATCGCAGACCCGGATGTAGATGATACAGATTACAAGAAGATCCTTGAGATCTTCAAGAAGTATGACGTTCGTTACTTCTTCTACAACGGCGGAAATGATTCCATGGATACATGCAACAAGATCTCCAAGTACATGAACAAGGTTGGATACGAGTGCCGCGTTATGGGTATTCCGAAGACTATCGACAACGACCTGTTCGGTACAGACCACTGCCCGGGCTTCGCATCAGCAGCAAAGTATATCGCTACATCTCTCGTAGAGGTATATCAGGATGCACACGTTTATGACAAGGGCCAGGTAACGATCGTGGAGATCATGGGACGTCACGCAGGATGGCTTGCAGGTGCAGCTTCTCTGGCACGTGTGACCGGATACGGCCCGGATCTTATCTACCTTCCGGAAGTAAACTTCAATCAGGAGGAGTTCCTGGAGGATGTTGAGAGAATCTGGAATGAGAACAAGAACGTTCTGATTGCTGTGTCAGAGGGTATCCATTACGAAGACGGTACATTCGTATCTGAGGCAAAGACATCTGCTACAGATGGTTTCGGACATGCACAGCTCGGCGGACTGGCTGCCAAGCTGGCAGACGTTGTCAAGAATGCGATCCCGGGCGTAAAGGTTCGTCCGATCGAGCTTTCCCTGCTTCAGAGATGTGCTGAGCACTGCGCTTCCCAGACAGACTCCGACGAGTCCTTCATGGCTGGACAGACCGCAGTAAAGGAAGCAGTAGCAGGCGTGACAGACAAGATGGTAGGCTTCAAGTGTACACGTGATGAGAACGGCTACAAGTGCGAGGCAGATCTGCTTGACCTGTCTTCCGTAGCAAACTACGAGAAGAAGGTTCCGGTAGAATGGATCAACGAGCGCGGAAACAACGTATCCGACGAATTCATCAAGTATGCACTTCCGCTTATTCAGGGTGAGATCCAGATGAAGAAGGAGAATTCTCTTCCGAGATTCGTACACCTGAAGAAGGTCGTTGCAAAATAATCAGGCTGTAAAAAGAAGGGTTTCCATGCCTGTCTCTTATACACATCTCCGAGCCCACGAGACGGAGCTACATCT
>CAMTFT010000289.1 GCA_947071365.1 uncultured bacterium
TACATAAAGTTATATATTCTTCCTGATAAAATTTGAGGCGCATCCGCCGGATACGCCCCACTCATCTTTCGTAAATTGAATTGCCACCGCAGCGGCAAAATCACTTTATACTGTTAAAATCTGTCTTTTCTGGAACTAACGTGTATTTAGAACTTGCCTTCCTTCGCTGCTTCCTCAATGGAAACTGCAACTGCAACCGTCATACCAACCATCGGGTTGTTTCCTGCACCGATCAGACCCATCATCTCTACGTGAGCCGGTACGGATGAGGAACCTGCGAACTGTGCATCGGAATGCATACGTCCCAGAGTATCTGTCATACCGTAGGAAGCTGGACCTGCTGCCATGTTATCCGGATGAAGTGTACGTCCTGTACCACCGCCTGATGCTACGGAGAAGTACTTCTTGCCCTGCTCAAGACGCTCTTTCTTGTATGTACCTGCTACCGGATGCTGGAAACGTGTCGGGTTAGTGGAGTTACCTGTGATGGAAACGTCTACGCCCTCTTTCCACATGATGGCTACGCCTTCCGGAACGCTGTTAGCGCCGTAGCAGTTAACCTTTGCACGAAGTCCCTCTGAATAAGGCTTACGGAATACTTCCTTTACCTCGTTCGTGTACGGATTGTACTCAGTCTCTACATATGTAAAGCCGTTGATACGGGCAATGATCTGAGCTGCGTCTTTTCCAAGACCGTTCAGGATAACACGAAGCGGTTTCTTACGAACCTTGTTTGCCTTCTCTGCGATACCGATAGCGCCCTCTGCTGCTGCGAAGGACTCATGGCCTGCCAGGAATGCGAAGCAGTCTGTCTCTTCTTCCAGAAGCATCTTGCCAAGGTTGCCGTGGCCAAGACCTACTTTACGGGTATCTGCTACAGAGCCCGGAATACAGAAAGCCTGAAGGCCCTCTCCGATAGCTGCTGCCGCATCTGCTGCTTTTCTGCAGTCTTTCTTGATGGCGATAGCTGCGCCTACGATGTATGCCCAGCATGCGTTCTCGAAACAGATGGGCTGAATGCCTTTGATCTGGTTGTAAACGTCAAGGCCTGCGTCTTTGGTGATCTTCTCTGCTTCTTCGATGGAAGCAATACCATAACTATTCAAAACAGAATTGATCTTGTCAATTCTTCTCTCGTATGATTCAAATAAAGCCATTTTTCGTTACCTCCCTATCACTCTTTTCTCGGATCAATAATCTTTACTGCGTCAGCAACACGACCGTACTGTCCCTTTGCCTTGTCCCATGCGGTGTTCGGATCGTCACCCTTCTTGATAAAGTCAGTCATCTTTCCAAGGTTTACGAACTGATAACCGATGATCTGATCCTCAGCGTCAAGAGCGATGCCTGTAACATAGCCTTCTGCCATCTCCAGATAACGCGGACCTTTCTTCAGAGTACCATACATTGTACCGATCTGGGAACGAAGGCCCTTTCCAAGGTCCTCAAGTCCTGCACCGATCGGAAGTCCATCCTCTGAGAATGCAGACTGGCTGCGGCCGTAAACGATCTGAAGGAAGAGCTCTCTCATAGCAGTATTGATTGCATCACATACAAGGTCTGTGTTCAGAGCTTCCAGAACAGTCAGGCCCGGCAGAATCTCAGATGCCATAGCTGCGGAATGGGTCATGCCGGAGCAGCCCAGTGTCTCTACCAGAGCTTCCTGAATGATACCTTCCTTAACGTTCAGGGTCAGTTTACAGGCACCCTGCTGCGGAGCACACCAGCCAACACCGTGTGTCAGGCCGGAAATATCCTTTACTTCCTTTGCCTGTACCCATTTTGCTTCTTCCGGAATCGGAGCAGCGCCATGATGAACACCCTGAGCAACCGGGCACATTTCTTCTACTTCGCGTGAATAAATCATTGTAATACTCCTTTCAGTTGTGAATTAATATAATCATCCGGTGCCACCCGGACAACTGCGAATTATTTTCGTTCTATTCTCTCATAAATTGACAGATTCGTCCAGTGTTTTTTTAATCGTTGTAGCCGTTCGGGTTCATGGACTGCCATCTCCAGGAATCCTCACACATCTCTTCTATGCCGTACTCTGCTTCCCAGCCCAGCTCTTCCTTTGCCTTGGCCGGATCTGCATAGCACGTAGCGATGTCGCCAGCACGGCGCGGCTTGATCTCATACGGAAGTGTCTTGCCACAGGCCTTCTCAAATGCATGGAGCACCTGAAGCACGCTGTAGCCGTTGCCTGTACCGAGATTGTAGATACGTACCTCCGGCTTGTCCTCAAACTTCTTCATGGCCTTTACGTGGCCTCTTGCCAGATCCACAACGTGGATGTAATCACGCACGCCCGTTCCATCCGGCGTATCGTAATCATTTCCGAATACGCCCAGCTTCTCCAGCTTGCCAACTGCAACCTGAGCTATGTAGGGAACAAGGTTGTTCGGAATGCCCTTCGGATCCTCACCGATGATGCCTGCTTTATGCGCTCCGATCGGGTTGAAATAACGAAGCAGCACAACGTTCCACTCCGGATCTGATACATGCAGGTCTGTCAGGATCTGCTCCAGCATTCCCTTTGTCTGTCCGTACGGATTTGTGATCTGTCCCTTCGGACAATCCTCCGTGATCGGAACGAAAGCCGGATCGCCGTAAACAGTTGCAGAAGAACTGAAAATAATATTCTTTACGCCGTGGTTTCTCATGACATCGCAAAGATTCAGTGTTCCTGTAATATTGTTGTGACAATACTCAAGTGGCTTGCGCACGGATTCACCTACTGCCTTGTATCCGGCAAAATGAATCACGGAATCGATCTTCTCGTTCTCAAAAATCTCGTTCATTGCTTCCTTATCCAGCATGTCGACCTTATAAAATCTGATCTTTTTGCCGGTAATCTCCTCTACCCGCTCCAATGCCTTTTCATTGGAGTTGTAAAGATTGTCCATCACTACGACCTCATAGCCGTTATTCAGAAGCTCTACACACGTATGGCTGCCGATATAACCGGCGCCGCCAGTAACTAATACTGCCATCACAGAACCCTCCTATCGGATTTTACTTTGTACCTCTGCCTGACAAAGGTATGATTCACATTTTTTCACTCTCTTTACACTTTACATTATACGTTCAAACATTCCATTTGTAAAGAAATACAGGAAACAGTTTTTATGAACACTTTTATGATAAGTTACAATTCAGCCAACCCGGACAAGAAGATTGCAGAGCCTCAGATTTTTCCTTTACACAAAAAATGTTGCGTGATAAACTTTTACGTGAGTATTATCAGCTTACTCGAACTGCGTGGACTTAAGCCCGCGTAAATAAAAAATCAGGAGTATATATGCGTTTTTATAAGAAGTTTTACAAATTGTGTCCGCTTTTTCTCTGCTTGATCCTTTCCGGCTGTCAGAGTACGCCCCGGATGGGCAGTGCCCCGACGAATACAGACACCGGCAAAATCAGTTCCGCATCCGTTTCCGACACCGGATTTTATTTTGATACGGTAGTCACCATCAAGCTGAACGGCACGCAGGATACGGACATCCTGCAGGACTGCTTTGACGAAATGGCAAAATACGAGTCCCTGCTCAGCCGCACCCGGGAGGGAAGTGACATCTGGAACATCAATCACAGCGGCGGTAAGCCCGTGGAGGTATCTGATGAGACATCAGCCCTTATCGAACTTGCCATGAAATATTCCAAGCTTTCTGACGGCGCTTTTGATATTACGGTAGCGCCGTACATTGACCTGTGGGATTTCCAGAATAATCCCGGCAATGTTCCCACCGATGAGGTGATTGCCGCTGCCAGAGAACACGTAGGC
>CAMTFT010000290.1 GCA_947071365.1 uncultured bacterium
ACACCTATTAAGTCGTCGGCAGCGTCAGATGTGTATAAGAGACAGCTTCAGGACATACCGGCGCACGCCCAGCCGAAGCGCCTGCTGCAAAAGCTCAAAATCCCGGTAGCCCGTCAGAATCGTCAGCTCCATATCCTCAAACTCCGATTTCAGGGCGGCCGCCATCAGAAGGCCGTCCATCTTCGGCATATAAATATCTGAGAACACGATGTCCGGCCGCTCATTGCGTATCAGCTCCAGTCCTTCCTCTCCATCAAAGGCTGTCCCTGCCACGACACAGTCATACTTTTCCCAGGGAACCAGTTTCGTAAGCCCTGTTACGATGATCGGTTCATCATCAATAATCACTACTTTATACATGTTTCATCATCCCTTTATTGCTCCTGCTGTCATTCCTTTTATTATATACTTTTGCAGGAATGCATACAATATCAACACCGGAACAATTACGATCGTAACGGCTGCCGCCATCAGGCCATAGTTCGTTCCCTCCATCGCCGTAAGCTCCTTCAAAAGACGGGTGATCGCCCACTGCGGCTGGATTCTCAGGAAGAAGGACTGCATAAACAGGTCATTGTAGCTCCAGAGGAAGGTGAAAATAGCCACCGTGGCAAAGGAAGGCTTTGTCAGCGGAACAACGATCCTCCTGAATATCTGGAATGCACTGCATCCCTCCAGATACGCCGCCTCCTCCAGCTCGATGGGAAGGCTTCTGATGTAACCGGAAAGTACCAGGATCGCAAATGATATATTTCCTGCGATCTGGGGCAGCGCACACGCGATCAGGGAGATCCAGCGGTTGCTGTTGTTCACGAGGCCCCAGGATGCCTCCATACGGAATACCGGCACGATCGTAGAGAATGCCGGGAACATCATACTGGCTACTACCACCGTCATCAGGAATTTTCTTCCCTTAAATTCATAACGCACCAGTGCAAAGGCTGCCAGACCTGCCAGGATCATGACGACAATGGTCACGCTGCCTGACAGCATCAGGCTGTTGAAATACGCACCGAAAATCGGCACCCGGTCAAATGCGCGCTTATAGTTCGCCAATGTAAACAGTTCTCCCACAGGCAGCGCAAAGGAATTTGATATGATCTCATTTTTTACCTTAAAGGAATTCAGTGCAACCCAGAACAGAGGATATATCGTAGTAAGCGCCCAGAAAATCAGGACAGCGTACACCGGTATCATCCAGAGATTTCCGCCTATTTTTCTTTTTTTCTCCATGATCTTCCTCCTCCGCTTAATAATCCTTCTCTTTGAACACGCGGTTCACGATCTGAGAAGACACAATACCAAGAATAACAATAATTACCGCTATAGCACATCCGTAATCCGTATTACGGCTCTCACACGCATGGTAATACATGTACGTACCGGTAAGCCAAGTAGCATTCAGCGGCATTCCCTTCGGGAACATGATCCACGGAAGGTCAAACGCCTTCAGCGCACCGGTCACAGCCAGCACAACACACGTACACAGTACATTGTGCAGAAGCGGCAGCGTTATGTAACGGATCCTCTGCCAGCGGCTGGCGCCGTCGATCGAAGCCACCTCGTACAGATCAGACGGAATATTATTCAGCCCTGTGATGATGATTACGAAATAGAAGCCCACATACTGCCACATAACGGGAATCATCATCGTGATCACAGCCCTCGCCTGATCCTTCCAGTCAATCAGTCCCGTATATCCAAGTGCCTCCAGCAACTGGTTCAGCATACCTTTATCCCGCAGGAAAACGAGGTTGAACAGAAGGCCCAGCGCTGTTGCCGATATTACGATCGGGAAGAAATATACGACCCGGAAAAATTTTGCTCCCACACGTATCTGATCCACCAGAATGGCCAGAATAAGTGCAATGCCCACCTGGAATACGACGGTGGATACCATCAGGATAAACGTATTTTTCAGAGCGATACGCATGTTCTTATCCTGAAGCAATTCTGTATAATTGGCGTACCACGGATCATGCCATCCCTTGCTCTGTGACGCAAGTCCGCCTATCTTCTGGAAGCTGTTAAAAATGTTCATTACAAAAGGATAATGCAGAAATACCAGAAGAAATCCAAAGGCCGGGACGAGGAAGAACGCCAGCATTTTCTTATTTTTATAAATATTTGCTCCCATATTTTCACCTTCTCCATTATATGTAGCACTACAGGCCTGGGGCATCTTGGAACAGACACCCCTGCAGGTTCTTCTCTGAGATACCTCAGGCCTGCAGTGTTACCTGTCAAATTATTTCAGTTGCCCTTGGGCAGAAAGAGGGGGACGCCGCAACATGCATACGGCCGTTTGCAGCATCCCCCATATTTTTTCTATGATGCCTTCCTGGCATCGTATCACCTGTTTTTATAATTACTGAGCGTTGTAGATCTCAAGTCCTTCTGCTACTGCGTCCTCTGCGGAAACTTCACCCGTAACGATCTGCGGCATTCCGTCAAAGGTAGGAACGCGGCACTCACCGTTGAACAGATCCTGTACAGCTCCTGTCAGGGAAGTAACGCCTGACATCATCTCCATGGATTTTACCTGCAGCGGATTGAAAGCGGATTCATCTACTTCCGGTGCTGCCTTCAGAGCAGACGCCGTATGCTGTGCAAACTTCGGAACCATCTCATCACTCGTCATGTACTCTACGAAGTTGACTGCTGCATCACGCTTTTCTTCATCTTCCCATGCTGCTGTACTGATATAATATCCCATGGACAGACCACCGATCAGGTCAGTTGCCTTTCTTTCGCCCTTGCCCGGTACGTATGTAACTGTGAACTTATCCAGCTTCTCTGTATCAAGAGTGGAAGCGTCCTCCGGATCAGACTGGCATGCGCCTACGATACCGCCGACTTTCCAGGAACCGTCGATCAGGAATGCCGCCTTTCCGTCCATGAATGCTGCAAATGTTTCATCATCCGTTGCTGAAAGTGTATTCTCCGGGAAATATCCTGCCTCATACAGAGCCTTGATATCTTCCATACCTGCTACCCATGCGCCTGCCTCGTCAACAGAAGATGGTATATTCAGATGATCTGTAACGTTGCCATTGTTGAAGATAGCGAACTCCCACCAGTAATGCGGAATGTTGCCGAGAGCTGCTGCGATCGGAGCATATCCTGCATCCTTGATCTTCTGGCAATCCTCAAGGAATGCATCCCATGTATAATCTGCGCCCGGCACTTCTACGCCTGCTGCCTCCAGAACTTCCGTGTTCACGAACATTGCTTCCCAGAAACCGTTTACCGGAACTGCATATTTCACACCGTCTACAACGGATGCAGTGATCAGGTCATCATTCATATTAGAAGCGTAATCCGGATACACCTCGCGGATCGTATCGATCGGAACTACCTTTCCTGCTTCGATAAAGGAGTTTGCGTCTGCTCCGTTAAAGAAGAAAAGCACATCCGGGTCTGCGCCGGTCTGGAAATCCATCTCTACTCTTGCCTTGAATGCCTCATCGGATGTAGCCGAAGCGTCGTTTACTGTATTTCCTGTGGATTCCTCCCAGGCTGCCACCGCATCCTTAAAATTCTGAGAGTTGCCGTCCTCACCTGCGAACGTAGTCGTCACATTCAGCTCTGTTCCCTCTGCATATGCCACCATAGAACCTGTAAATGCAGAACATGCAAGTGCTCCTGCTAATAAAACCGCCATCTGTTTTTTCATTGTTATACCTCCTAACCTTTCTTTTTGTTTCTCGTTTTTTGTATCTACAGCTGTCTCTTATACACATCTGACGCTGCCGACGACTTAATAGGTGT
>CAMTFT010000291.1 GCA_947071365.1 uncultured bacterium
GCGTCAGATGTGTATAAGAGACAGTTTTAGTATAATGTGGAAGAAGAAATACGTGTATGGCAGTGAAAATACACAAGACGAGGTTGGAAACGTGGACGAGCATGGAATTTCAAAAGTAGTGGTAAAGAGGTTGCCACGCTATTACAGATATCTTGGTGATCTGCTGGAGGCAAAGGTGGAGCGCATTTCATCCAATGAGCTGAGCGACATGATGAATGTGACTGCATCCCAGATCCGGCAGGATCTGAATAATTTTGGAGGTTTTGGACAGCAGGGGTACGGCTACAATGTAAAATATCTTTACAATGAGATCGGAAAGATACTGGGCCTTGATAAGGTTTACAATATGATCATCGTAGGCGCCGGTAATCTTGGACAGGCCCTTGCCAATTATGTCAAATTTGAGAAACGCGGTTTCTGGATCAAGGGCATTTTTGATATCAATACGAGACTGCGGGGAGTCTCTGTGCGGGGGATCGAGATCCGTATGATCGACGAGTTGCCCCAGTTTATCCGGGAAAATGAGATTCAGATAGCAGCGCTTACTCTGCCGAAGAGCGGAGCGGAGATGATCGCTCCGATCCTTGTGGAGAACGGGGTGAAGGCTATCTGGAATTTTGCCCATACAGATCTCCATCTCCCGAAGGATGTTGTGGTTGAGAATGTGCATCTTTCTGAAAGTCTGATGCAGCTTTCCTACAACCTGAATCATCTCGAGAAGGATACATAAAAAGATAAATAAAACAGATACTTACAGGTCGGCAGGACGATACCGTTTGCCGGCCTGAACCTG
Organism: uncultured bacterium; assembly: GCA_947071365.1. GTDB lineage: Bacteria > Bacillota > Clostridia > Lachnospirales > Lachnospiraceae > Choladousia. The sequence continues at coordinate 794 of CAMTFT010000291.1, forward strand.
TATATCGGACTGATTCGCGTACGCCGGGCGGCAGATAAGGAGGAAGCAATGGAATTTTTACTGAATTCAGCGCAGATGAAGCAGTTTGACAGCGATACGATCCAAAGGATCGGTGTACCGTCGCTGGTGCTGATGGAGCGGGCAGCGATGAGCGTCGCAGAGGAGATCAGCCGGGCCGGACTTGATACGGGCTGTGTGCTTGTGATCTGCGGCTCCGGTAATAACGGCGGAGACGGCTTTGCGGTGGCACGGCTTCTGGAGGAGAGGGGCGTGCGTGTGACGGCTGCATTTGTCGGAAAAGAACAGTCCCTGTCAGAAGAGGCGAATCTTCAGAAGAAGATTTGTGAAAATTGTGGAATAAAAATCAGCACCAATTTTATGCACCGTGAATATACTACTATAGTGGATGCCATATTCGGCATCGGGCTTTCCAGGGAGGTGACAGGGCCGTATGCGGATGTCATCGACTGGATGAACCAGCAGCCATCAAAGATCGTGTCGGTGGATATTCCCTCCGGTATTTCGGCGGACACAGGCCGGGTGATGGGGACGGCGGTGAGAGCGGACATCACAGTCACGTTCGCCTACCGCAAGATCGGACAGATCCTGTATCCGGGAGCTGATTACTGCGGCAATCTTATTTGCCGGGATATCGGGATCATCGGAAGGCGTTTTCCGGAAAGGAGCGTATCTGTCTTTACCTACGGCGAGGAGGATATAAAAAGGATTCCCACGAGGAAGCCGTATTCGAATAAAGGCACGTACGGGAAGGTGCTGCTGATCGCAGGAAGCCAGGGGATGAGCGGCGCTGCGTGCATGTCATCACTGTCAGCATACCGGACGGGGTGCGGGCTGGTGCAGGTATTCACTCCCGAATGTAACCGCAGTGTGATCCAGACGTACCTTCCCGAGGCTATTGTGACGTCCTGGGACGGGACGGAATTTCCGAAGGAGCAGCTTGATAAAGCGCTGGAATGGTCGGATGTGGCCGGGATCGGCCCCGGCTTTGGAAAAGGAGAGGTACAAAGGGAGATACTGACATACGTGGTGCAGCATTATGACCGGCCTCTGGTGATTGACGCGGACGGCCTGAATCTTTTGTCGGAGGATACGGAGATTCTGTACGGGACGCAGGCTCCGGTGATCCTGACACCGCATATCGGGGAGATGATGAGGCTGACAGACAGCACGAAGGAAGAAATTCTGGAGAACATTCTTCTGACGGCAAGGCAGTTTGCCTGTGAGTATCAGGTGATCTGTGTGCTGAAGGATGCCAGGACGGCGGTATCAGACGGAGTGAGGACGTACGTCAATACATCAGGTAACAGCGGGATGGCCTGCGGTGGCTCCGGGGATGTGCTTACCGGTGTGATCTGCGGACTTCTGGCCCAGGGCATGACGCCCTTTGATGCAGCGTCCCTTGGTGTGTATCTCCACGGCTGTGCCGGAGATGCGGCGCGGAAGAAGCGCAGCGCATACGGAATGATCGCGGGGGACATTACGGAGCAGCTTGGGGAGATATTGAAGGCGGCAGATGTATGAGCAGCTTGGGGAGATATTGAAGGCGGCGGATGTATGAGCGGGATGACGGATAAGACGATGACGGAAAACAATGAATGGCAGGATGATGTACGGCCGGATGGGAGGAAATGATGAGAAGAAACGGCAGAATTACGGCATACATCCATATGGATGCGATTGCGGAAAATTTTGAGCATATGAGAGCAAACCTCAGGGAGGGCACGAAGATGGTGGCTGTCCTGAAAACGGACGGATACGGCCACGGTGCGCTGCCGATCGCGCGGATGGCGGAGGAATATGAATACATATGGGGATTTGCGGTGGCAGCCGTCAGCGAAGCCATGGAGCTCCGGGCGGGCGGTATTACAAAGCCGATTCTGATCCTCGGTTATTGTTTTGAAGAAGATTATGAGAAAATGGTATCGTCAGGGATCCGTCCTGCTGTCTTTACGTACGAGATGGCAAAAGCATTTTCTGATGCGGCGGGGAAGGCAGGGATTTTGGCGCCGGTTCATATAGCGGTGGATACTGGCATGTCAAGGATCGGGCTTCCCTGGACGGATGAGGGCGTCGAAACAGCACAGCGCATCAGCCGCCTGCCACATATTCGGATAGAGGGTGTATTTACCCATTTTGCAAAGGCGGACGAAACAGATAAATCGTTTACGAAAATGCAGATGGACAGGTTTGTACAGTTTTGCGACGGCCTTCAGGAAAGAGTCACAGAACGCTTTATCCGCCACTGCTCCAACAGCGCCGGGATCCTGGAGATCCCGGAGGCAAACATGGATATGGTAAGGGCCGGGATCAGCATTTACGGTATCTATCCCTCGGATGAGGTGAGCCGTGCTTACGTCCGTCTCCGTCCGGCTATGGAGCTGAAGTCACATATCGTCCATATCAGGACGATCGAACCGGGCACCTCCGTCAGCTACGGCGGCACCTTTACGGCGCAGCGCAGGACACGGATCGCCACGATCCCGGTGGGATACGGCGACGGATATCCCCGCAGCTTAAGCGGAAAAGGTTTCGTGCTGATTGGCGGAAAGCGCGCGCCGATCACAGGACGCGTCTGTATGGATCAGTTCATGGTGGACGTTACAGATATCGAAGCAGGATTGCTTGACGAAGTGACGCTGCTGGGAAGCGACGGTGACGAACAGATCACGCTGGAGGAGCTTGATAAGCTGTCAGGCCGTTTCCCGTATGAGTTTGTCTGCGATATCGGAAAGCGGGTGCCGAGAGTTTATCTGACACAGGAGTAAAAAATCTTTTCACATCAATGAATATACGGAAGAAACAGGGAAATACTTAGGGTATATAACTTGTATCGGAGTGTGAATTGTGTGATTATTCGAAGAGGAGATATCTTTTATGCAGACCTGCGGCCGGTGGTGGGGTCTGAACCTGTCTCTTATACACATCTCCGAGCCCACGAGACGGAGCTACATC
>CAMTFT010000292.1 GCA_947071365.1 uncultured bacterium
TCTCTTCTACTGAGCTTGGAGTCGGAGCCGGATGAGCGGATCCAGATGGGTCTGGATGAAATCAGAGAAAAGCACGAACTTCCTGTCAAACAGGACGAATAGGAGAACACGACATGGTAAGCGGAATTGATATATTCAGAAAACATTTTAGTAATTTTAAGGAGCAGTATACCGTCATCGGCGGCTTCGCATGTGATCTGCTGATGACGGATGCCGGGTTGGATTTTCGTCAGACTGTGGATATTGATATGGTACTCACCGTAGAAGCACTGACTACAGAATTTGCCAAAGCTTTTTGGGAATTTATCGAGCAGGGTGGGTATCAGGCCAGACAGCGCAGCAATGGGAAGCCGGAATTCTATCGGTTTGTTAATCCTACAAATCCGGCATATCCTAAAATGATCGAACTTTTTTCCCGTCCGCAAAACAATGTCAGCCTGCAGCCAGATACGCATCTGATGCCTTTACATATAGATGATGAGGTATCCAGTCTTTCCGCCATCCTGCTGAATGATGATTATTACCACTTTCTGCTGGACGGGAGAACCGTAACGGACGGTATATCTATTTTGGATGCAGAGCATATTATTCCGCTCAAAATGAAAGCGTGGCTTGATCTGAAGGACAAGAAAGCACAGGGTCTCCATGTAAACTCCAGAGATATTAAGAAGCATCGTCTGGATGTATTCCGCCTGTTTCAGTTGGTGCGTGAAGATCAGCGGATTGTTGTGCCTGGATCTGTTGGCGCTGATATTTATAATTTCATCTCCCAAATGCAGGAGAATGACATTCGATTGAGTGACATTGGGATATCCCGTTCCAAAGAGTCGATCCTTGAGATCTACAGGAATATGTATGTAACGGAATAATGCAGCAAGATCAACCTGTTCGATTGTCCGCCAGTGACTGAGGGTAATTGAAAACAGTATTTACAATTTGCAAGGATAACCTTGCCGATGTGGCGTTCCGGCAAAAGCTCCACAGCCAGGATGGAATGAATGTACAATTACAAAATCTCTTCGATATGTGAAACATATTCCAGTGTTCCCAGCGCTTCGATGATCTCACTGTGTTTTTTATATTTTTTCAGCTCTGCCTTTGTAATGGTAAACGAGACGGAATACACGCTGAGTCCAGAGTGAACGTATGCCGGATTCAGTTCAATATCATCGATTTTCAGGCCGATCCGGCGGATCGTCGTAATAAAATCCTGCAGATGACTGACGTTTTTCAGTTCCAAATGTACTTCAAAGTGGTTCGAACGGTCAATCAGCCCTCTTTCCATCGGAGGCAGCGCCGACAGACAGAATAAAAACGCCGCAAAGCTGATGACCGCCGCCGTATAAAAGCCGCCGCCAAAAGCCAGTCCGATAAAGGCACTCTGCCATAATGCCACCGCCGTTGTTAGTCCCTTGATCTGATTTCTTGAACTGTACAGGAAAGAGTTGCCGCTGATGATCGCAATCCCCACCAGACACGCTCCCGAAATCATCATCTGACTGGAAATTCCCAGCAGGCTGCCGTACACATCCAGCAACATTGCTGATGCCGAAGCGATCGAAACAAGAATAAACGTCCTGAGGCCCGCGGAATGTCTCTTGTGGGCGCGTTCACAACCAATCACCGCTGCACACACAAACGCCAGCACGTAGCGCAGCAGAATCGAATACACGTTGAGCTCCGATGACCAGCTTCCAAGAAGCCTCGAAACCGGATCTGCATAACTCCAATTCATCGCTATCCTCCTATCTCCCGTTTAAGAATCTGCCGTGGTTTACCACCTCAGCAGCCTCATACTGCTCCTGCGCCGCCATCAGAAACGCCTGCTCGTTTTCATTTTCATGCATTGCTTCTTTCTGCAGCTCCGTCTGTATCTGCTGTAAACGCTCAATCAGAAGCTCTACCTGCGTCTTCGGCATTCCGCTTTCTGTCACCGGACTCACCTCCGTCACCGCCTCCAGCTTATTTGAATACGAGTGCGACAGATACAATGCCAGTTTCGCACATCCGGGGCCGATCAGCTCATACATGACACTCGATGCCAGGATGATCGTCTGCAGGTTGCCGCCCACATCCTCCCCCAGTGTCCGTACACACAGCGCCGCAAGGCCGATCGCCACGCCGGCCTGAGGGATCAGCGCAAGTCCCAGATAATTACGTACTTCCCGCGGCTTTTTCACTGTCAGGCAGCCAAGGAATGCCCCGGCATACTTTCCGGCAATGCGCACCAGAAAATAGAGAACTCCCACTGTAAGCAGGGAAACATTTCCCACGTTTCCGCCTGCATGAAACAGGCTTCCAAGGTCAAAGCTCAGACCGGAACGCACAAAGAACAGGAGCAGGATCGGCGGACTGAAATAATTCAACTGCTTAAACAGCTTATCATCCTCTGTGATGTTGATATAAACCATACCCATCGCCATGCAGCCAAGCAGCGGCGATACATCCAGCAGGGCACAGATGCCGCAGAACAGGAACAGCACACTGACCGAAATAATCAGGCGGTTATCTGTGGAACGCCTTTTCGGCATCAAAAACTTTAAGAGAAACGCAAATCCTCCACCCAGCACCAACACACCAAGGTTTGTCAGTATTGGGATAAAAACCGAAGAAACATTGCTGTCTCCCTCCGCCCCGAAAAGACAGGATGCCGCAAAAGAAATGGCAATGCTGTACGCCACCAGTCCCACCACATCATCCATCGCAACGACCTGCAGAAGCGTATCTACGAAATCCCCTTTTGCATGTGTCTGCCGGATCGTCATCATCGTCGAAGCCGGTGCTGTCGCAGATGCCAGCGCCGCCAGAACAACCGAAAACGCAATATCCAGTTTCAGGATATAATACGTCAGTACAAAGATCAGCAGGGATGCTGCAATGGACTCAAACAGTGTGATCACCACTGCTTTTAATCCGTTCTTTTTCAGCGTGGAGAGCTTAAAGAACTCACCCACGCTGAATGCGATAAAAGCCAGTGCGATGTCCGCCAGGAAATCCGTCCCCCGTATAAAATCATCCGGAATCAGGTTCAGGCAGTGCGGACCGATCAGAATGCCGGTGATGATGTATGCCGTCACATTCGGCAGCCGGACACATTTCGTCACTCTCGTCATTGCAAACCCGAGAAACAGCATCAGTGCAATGGAGATAATAATCCCCGCTACTCCCAATGAACCGGAATTTGTATAAATCTGATCTAGCATACTCAACTCACCTTCTCTTTCCTCCGTTTTCTTTTTCAGCCTCTTCCTTATAGAACTTTTCCCGCCAAAGAGCCGAAATAGCGAACCTTTACTCCTTCACTCCACCTTCCATAATTCCTCCCAGAATGTTTTTCTGGAATAAAAGCACCAGTATCATAAGCGGTAATACAGTAATCATACCTGCCGCCGCCACAACTCCAAAAGGAATCGTATGCGTTGTCTGATATAGCGTAAGTCCGACTACTACCGTCCTGTACTGTTCATATTGATTCAAAACCTGCGAAAGGAGGAAGCGATTCCATGCACCTATAAATACCAGAATACTTATAGAGAATATGCTTGCTTTCAAAAGCGGAATAATAACGTAAATAAACAACTGGAACATATTGGCGCCATCCAGTTTCGCGCTTTCTTCAAAAGATACCGGTATTCCTTTCAGCGCTGCTGTCAGAAACCAGATCGTCATCGGCAGATCCAATACAGAAATGATCAGTGCCAATCCGATATGTGTATTCAACCTGTCTCTTATACACATCTCCGAGCCCACGAGACGGAGCTACATC
>CAMTFT010000293.1 GCA_947071365.1 uncultured bacterium
ATGTAGCTCCGTCTCGTGGGCTCGGAGATGTGTATAAGAGACAGGTATACGGCTGCGTATGAATATGCTGAGGTAGAGGATATTTTGAATGTGGCAAGGGAGAAGGAGGAGGATCCGTTCCTTATCCTGCTGGATGATATTGAGGACCCGCACAATCTCGGGGCTATCATCCGTACCGCGAATCTGGCAGGCGCCCATGGCGTGATCATACCGAAGCGCCGTGCGGTGGGGCTGACAGCGACGGTGGCCCGCACCTCGGCCGGCGCGCTGAATTATACGCCGGTGGCCCGGGTGACGAACCTCGGCAATACGATAGAAGAGCTGAAAAAAGAGGGCATCTGGTTTGTGTGCGCCGATATGGGGGCAGAAACGATGTACCGCCAGAACCTGACCGGGCCCATCGGTCTTGTAATCGGCAATGAGGGCAGCGGAGTCAGCCGCCTGGTGAAGGAAAAATGTGATTTTACGGCATCAATTCCCATGAAAGGGAATATAGATTCACTGAATGCTTCTGTGGCGGCCGGTGTGCTGGCGTATGAGATCGTGCGCCAGAGAATGAATGCGGAGAAATAATATGAGCCGATTTAGAAAGATAGCGCAGAAAATTGAAAACCATATGACCGCCTCCCAGATGATGGCCAGTGGTTTTGCGATCGTCATACTGCTGGGTGGTATTCTTCTGTCGCTGCCAGTGTGCAATGTGGGAGGAAAATGGCTGAATTTTATTGACGCTCTGTTTACATCCTGCTCGGCGGTCTGTGTGACGGGGCTGGTAACGATCGTTCCGGCGACGCAGTTTACTCTGGCGGGCAAGATACTTCTTTTGCTTCTGATCCAGTTCGGCGGTCTTGGCATCATTGCGTGTACGATGGGGGCGTTTCTGATTCTCCGCAAGCAGATAACGATCCGCAACCGCGTGGTCATTCAGGAGAGTTACAATCTCAATACCATGAGCGGCCTTGTGGTTATGCTGATATTCGTTCTGAAGGGAACGTTTTTTGTGGAAGGTATCGGAGCGTGTCTGTATGCGCTGCAGTTTATTCCGCAGTTCGGCCTGTTTCGCGGCATCTGGTATTCGGTTTTTCATGCAGTGTCAGCGTTCTGCAATGCCGGAATAGATATTCTGGGAGACAGCAGCCTTCAGGTGTATCAGACGAATCCTCTGATGAATTTCGTGACCATGGGGCTGATTGTGGTCAGCGGCCTCGGCTTTACGGTCTGGCAGGATCTGATACTGACGGGAAAGCGCATCCGGGCAGGAGAATTTGCGTGGAAGCGTTCTTTGCAGAAGATGAGGCTGCACACGAAGCTGGCGCTGGCGATGACCTTCGTTCTTTTGATCGGCGGAACGGTGGGCTTTTTCTGCATGGAATATTCCAATCCGGACACGCTGGGGCCGCTTAGCATGGGCCAGAAGTGGATGGCGTCGATGTTCCAGTCAGTGACCACCAGGACGGCAGGATTTTTTACGATTCCCCAGGGAGCATTTCACGAGGAATCAAAGCTTTTGTCATGTATTTTAATGTTCATCGGCGGTTCACCGGGCGGAACGGCAGGCGGTGTCAAGACGACCACCATAGCGATCATGCTTCTGACGTGCTGGTCTGTCCTGAAAGGAAATGTGGATACGGAGTGTTACCGGAGAAAAATTCCGGCGCTGAATGTCCGGACGGCTTTTTCCGTGGTAATCGTGGCATTTCTTGCGCTGGTGGCGGGAACGATGGCGATACTCTTATTTGAGCCCGCGGGTTTGATGGATGTCCTGTACGAGGTGGCTTCGGCTGTGGGAACGGTAGGACTGACGGTAGGCATCACGCCGCTTCTGAGCGCAGGAAGCAAGCTGGTGATCATTCTTCTGATGTATATGGGGCGTATCGGCCCGGTCACTCTGGCACTTCTGTTTGCAGGCAAAATCGGAAAGCGCAAGCAGGGAAGAACGCTGCCTGAAGAGCGCATCATGGTAGGGTAGCAGAAAGGATATCAGTTTTCATGAAGAAACAGTATGTTGTATTTGGCGCCGGTAAATTCGGCAAAAGTATTGCGGTCACGCTTCAGGAGCTTGGCTGCGAAGTGATCGTGGTGGATAGAGACCCTGAGATCATTCAGGAGCTGGCGGACGATGTCAGCTATGCGATATGTGCTGACGTGGAGGACCCGGAGGTGTTCGAGAACCTTGGGCTTCGGAACATCGACGGTGCGATCATCGCGATCGCGGAAAATCTGGAGGCCAGCATTATAACTACGATGCAGTGTAGCGAGATAGGCGTGCCGAGAATTCTGGCAAAAGCGAAAAACAAGCTGCATGAGAAGATATTAAGGAGTGTAGGAGCGGGAAAAATTATTTATCCCGAGGTGGAGATGGGCCGCCGGGTTGCGAAATATCTTGTGGCTGACAGCTTTACCGACTGGATCGAGCTGTCGCCGTATTACAGCCTCGTGGAGCTGGATATACCGTCGAGGTGGTGTGGAAAGAGTCTCAGTGAGCTGCAGATTCGTGAAAAATACAATCTCAACGTAATAGGGATCAAGGACGGGGACAAAGTCACTGTCAAGCTTGATCCGAACGAACCGCTTAAGGATGGGATCGTACTGATCGTGATAGGAGAAAACCGGGATCTGGAGGAGTTCCAGCGGTAAGTTTTCATTTCATGGAGGGATGCGTTTGAAAACAAATCTGATACAGTATCTGAGGGAATATGGCGGCAGGAGCTTCCGGGAGGTTCCGTTCTCGGAGGTGGATGCGCTGGTGCTTTCTCAGATGTCCTACCTGAAGATGAAAGGCATTGTGCCGGGATTTGGAAAGAGCAGCGGCGTGGGCTGGCGGGAGATGGCAGCTCATCCGGAGGCGGAGAAGATGTTTGCTGACCCGCTGTATGGAAAACAGCATCGCCGGGTTTTCAGACTGATCGCAGATAGCAGGCGGTACAGACAGGTGAAGGCGAATTATTATAAGGAATGGTTCGACGAGGAAAGAGAAGCCCAGTTCGCGGCAGTGACCTTCTTCCTTGGCCCGACGAGCATTTTTGTCTCCTTTAGGGGAACGGATGAGACGCTGGTGGGCTGGAAAGAGGATTTCAATATGGGATACATGAAGGAGATCCCCTCTCAGCGAAGTGCGCTGGCATACCTGAAGGGCGTCGCGCGTTATACGACGGGGCGGATGGTGCTTGGCGGCCATTCAAAGGGAGGTAATCTGGCCGTTTTTGCGGCCTCCTGCGCGGCACCGCAGATACAGAGCAGGATCAGACGGGTCTACAGCTTTGACGGCCCAGGTTTCCAGAAGAGTTTTTATGAGAGACCGGGATTTATCAGGATAGAAAACAGGTTCTGCAAGATCGTGCCTGAGCAGTCGCTGGTGGGAATGATACTGGCGAACTATAAGTATTACCGGGTGGTGGAAAGCTATCGGAGCGGAATGGGGCAGCATGACCTGATGCAGTGGAAGATCCGGGAGGGCAGATTCGTTTATCTTCGGGAGCTTCGTGGAAGAAGCACGAGAAAATCAGCCATTTTAAATACCTGGGTCAATTCACTGACGAGGCAGCAGATATCAGATTTCGTGGAAACGCTTTATGAGCTGCTGCGGGGTACGCATGCATCGAATGTGGCGGAGCTGGTGAAAAAGCCGTTCCGTGTCATCTATCTCGTCTTTCGAAGCTTTGGCAGAATGGATAAAAAACGGAGACAATCATTTTTAAGAATAATCGGAAAGCTGTTTCAGGCGGCCGCTGCATATTTGCGCGGCCGTTTTTGTAACATTTGAGA
>CAMTFT010000294.1 GCA_947071365.1 uncultured bacterium
TACACCTATTAAGTCGTCGGCAGCGTCAGATGTGTATAAGAGACAGGATTAGGATGGCATCAGAAAGGAGACGCGACAAGATGGAACTCGGAAAACAGATCAAAAAATATCGTGGAGAACTCGGTCTCTCCCAAGAAACGCTGGCGGAAAGGATATACGTTTCCAGACAGACAATATCAAATTGGGAGAACGATAAAAATTATCCCGATATCAACAGCCTGCTCCGCCTGAGTGAAGTCTTTCAGGTCTCCCTCGATATTCTAATCAAAGGAGATGTGGAAAAAATGAAAGAAGAGATCAAACAGGAAGACGTACGAAAATTTGAAACGGAGAGCAATATTTTTTCAGCGCTGTTTTTTGCGACGCTGCTGACCCCGATCCCGCTGACGCATTATCTGGATTATGCAGGTATCGCTATATGGATGATACTGGCTGCCATCACATTTTGCTATGCAGGCCGAATCGAAAAAATGAAGAAGGCGTTCGACATCCAGACGTATAAAGAGATCGTGGCTTTCACGGAAGGAAAAGGGCTGGATGAGCTGGCAAAAGTAAAAGAGTCAGGGAAACGGCCTTATCAGAAATTTCTGCTGGCAGCAGCCACCGCTCTGATCACTTTAGCAGTTTCGGCCTTAATGATGCGGTTTTTCAAAATATAATTTCGTGAATGGAAGCGTACCGGAGGAAAAGTTATGGACAGAAGATCAATTACAAAGGAATATTATATGTTAGCAGTCAATGAAAACGGATACATGCCATCCATGTCCAAAGAGGCAGCAAATGTCGGCCTCGTAGCAGCGGGCATAACAGAGCTGCTGTTAAACGGTATTATTACAGCGGAAAAACGGAGGATCACTGTGGCGAATGACCTTCCCGGGGATCTGAATTATCTTATGCCGTTATACGATTATCTACGCGAAAAAGTGCGTTCTACCAATAAAATAATGAGCGACTACATCGCATCGACGGGAAGCAGGCTCCGACAGCTTACAGAAGGAATCGGGAAAGCTCTGCTGGAAGAACATAAGGTGACTAAAGATACGGGAGGGCTTTTCGGCAACAAAGCCGTCTATATTCCTGAAGAAAGCTGCAGGGAAGAAATCGTGCTGCATATAAAATCAGTAATAACCGACGGAAGTGATATGTCTTTGCACGATGCAGCGCTCGTTTCGATCCTGAAGAAGTCATGGAATCTGCATCGATACTTCTCCGGTTCTGAAAAGACTGCCTTAAAAGCAAAGCTGAAGGAACTGAAAAATGACCCGGACGGAAGCCAGTTGCAAAAAATGATTGATTATCTCACTGAGGAGCTGTCCGGCGGAATATGGCTGCTTCTCCTGTTTTTTGGATTTCCCAGATAGAAACGTAAAAAAGGCTGCCCCATCGGACAGCCTTTCCCTGATCTTAGTTATTGAGTTATATTTATTGATTTTTAAATCTGCTCCTGATCTGCTTTCTGCACATCGGATTCTTCTGTGCTCTCAGCAGAATCCTGCGTATCTGTACTCTGCGGCTTTGTTTCTGCTGCTTCCTCCTGTGCTGTCATCGCATCATCCGCCGTCTGCTCTCCTGCTGCGCCTGCAGCCTGCTCTCCCGCATTCAGCACTTCGCTTTCTACATGTGCAGTCTGTGCTTCACTTTCTGCACCTACAGCCGGTACTGCGTTTTCTGCACTTACAGCCGGTACTGCGTTTTCTGCACCCACAACCTGCACCTCCGGCTCAGCCGCTTCCTCCTGCACTTTCTCGGAAATTCTGGAGACAGCCGTTTTCTCCTCCGGCTCCTGAATGCCTTCTACTTCCCGGAATATCTGCATGAATTCTTTTCCGGTGATAGTCTCTTTCTCGATCAGGAACTCCGCAATCTTGTCCATGGTCTTTCGATGCTCTGTGAGCAATCGTTTTGCCTCCTCGTAAGACTCTTTCAGTACATTCATGACCTCCTGATCCACTTCCGCAGCCGTCACATCACTGCAGTTCATGACCGGGCGGTTGTCAAGGTACTGGTTCGCCTGCACCTCCAGGCCCATCAGACCGAATCTCTTTGACATACCGTACTGTGTCACCATAGCCCGGGCAACTCTGGTCGCCTTCTCAATATCATTCGCAGCTCCCGTCGTCACCGTATCAAATACGATCTCCTCTGCCGCACGGCCGGCCACAAATTCCACCAGCATCGCCCGAATCTCTTTCTCAGTATTGAGGAACTTCTCCTCCTCCGGCACATTCATGACATAGCCGAGAGCACCCATGGTTCTCGGTACGATCGTGATCTTCTGTACCGGCTCGGAATGCTTCTGGAGCGCGCTGACAAGGGCGTGTCCGACCTCGTGATAGGAAACGATCCGCCGCTCTTCCTTGCCCAGGATACGATCCTTCTTCTCCTTACCTACCAGCACGATCTCCACAGATTCAAACAGATCCTTCTGGGATACGGCTTTGCGGCCCTTCTTGACAGCAAGAATAGCCGCCTCATTGATCATATTCGCAAGATCCGAACCGACTGCTCCTGACGTAGCCAGAGCAATCGCCTCCAGATCGACCGTCTCATCCATGTTGACATCCTTGGCATGTACCTTCAGGACATCCACACGTCCCTTGAGATCCGGCTTGTCTACGATAACACGCCGGTCAAAACGTCCTGGACGCAGCAGCGCCTGGTCAAGAACCTCCGGACGGTTCGTCGCCGCCAGCACCAGAAGGCCCTTTGACGTATCAAAACCATCCATCTCGGCAAGAAGCTGATTCAGCGTCTGCTCACGCTCGTCGTTACCGCCGCCGTACCGGCTGTCACGGCTCTTACCGATGGCATCGATCTCATCTATAAAAATAATACACGGCGCATTTTTCTTTGCCTCTTCGAACAGATCCCGGACACGGGATGCACCGACACCGACGAACATTTCCACGAAATCCGAACCGGAAAGTGAGAAGAACGGGCATTTCGCTTCGCCCGCAACGGCCTTCGCCAGAAGCGTCTTTCCTGTTCCCGGAGGGCCGACAAGCAACGCACCCTTCGGCAGCTTCGCACCGATCGTCGTATATTTCCCCGGATTCTCCAGGAAATCAACGACCTCCTGCAAAGACTCCTTCGCTTCATCCTGTCCGGCAACATCCTTGAAGGTCACGCCGGTCTCCTTCTGCACGTACACCTTGGCCTTGCTCTTTCCAACACCCATGATGCCGCCGCTTCCGCCGCCCATCTTCCGCATCACAACGCCGAATATGATCCAGATCAGCAGAACCGGCACTACGAAGCTGAACAGCATATCAAAAATCAGGCTGGATGTCGTATCCGGTATCTTCTGTTTGTATTTCACACCAGCCCGGTCTAATCGTTCCAGCAGACTCGAATCATTGGGATTTCCTGTATAATAGGAAAGTTTCCCCTGGCCGGAAAGCTTGTCTACCACCTCGCCGATCGCATTCTGTGTGATCTCGATCCGCGTCGAACTGATCTCGACACTCTCCACCAGCCCACGATCCAGTTTGTCCAGGAACTCATCGTACGTGATCTCCACTGCTGTCGTTGAGCTCCTCACATTATTCAGCATCGCCATCGCCAGAAGCGTGATCAGAGTGATGACCAGAAAAATAGTAAAAGTAGAACGGTTCTTCCCTGGCCCATTCTGATTCCCGCCGCCGTTTGGACGGTTATCTCTTTGTTGGTTATTATCCATAATCTCCTCCTCGTCTGACTTTGCAGACCAATAAGTCTGTCTCTTATACACATCTCCGAGCCCACGAGACGGAGCTACATCTC
>CAMTFT010000295.1 GCA_947071365.1 uncultured bacterium
CTACACCTATTAAGTCGTCGGCAGCGTCAGATGTGTATAAGAGACAGATCTGCCCAGCATCACGGCAAATACGAAGCTGCAGGATAATTTCAATATGGGCGCTATGCATATGCTCCTGATAGACAGCAGCCTTCCGGGCAAAGAGGTTCGGGAGATGATGGAAGAGATGGAAAAGGTGGACGGCGTGAAAGGCGTTCTCGGTATGGAAACGCTGCTTGGCAGCAGAGTGCCGGAGAGTATGATCCCGGATTCTGTCAAGGAGATTCTGGAGAATGACAATTATGAACTTATGCTGGTAAACAACGAATACAAGGTCGCTTCGGAGGAAGTAAACCGGCAGATCACCGAGTTGAATGAGATCCTGAAACGGTACGACCCAAACGGGATGCTGGTGGGCGAGGCTCCATGTACAAAGGATCTGATCACGATTACAGATAAGGACTTTAAGGTAGTAAATGCAGTATCGATCCTGGCAGTGTTCGTGATTATCATTTTTGTATTTAAATCCTGGTTCCTACCGATTGTACTTGTAGCCGTAATTGAATTTGCGATTTTCATCAACCTCGGAATTCCGTACCTGACGGGAACAACCATTCCGTTCATCGCATCGATCGTTATCGGTACGATTCAGCTCGGTTCCACGGTGGATTATGCGATTCTGATGACCAGCCGTTATGAGACGGAGCGCGGCAGCGGAAAGAGCAAAAAGGAGTCGATCCAGATTGCTCACCGTGCCAGCATGAAATCCATTATCGTCAGTGCAATCAGCTTTTTTGCCGCGACATTCGGTGTGGGCGTATATTCCAACATCGATATGATCAGCTCGCTCTGCAGCCTGATGGCCCGGGGCGCTCTGATAAGCATGGTGGTCGTGCTGTGCGTTCTGCCATCCATGTTCATGGTATTTGACAAAATCATCTGCAGATCCAGTAAAAATTTTAAGGGGGCTTATCACAATGAACAGAAATAAAAAATTGACGAAAAGAGTAGCAGTAGCCATGGCAGGCGCAATGATCGCGCAGACGGGAGCGCTGCCGGTATATGCCGAGGAACAGAATATTATATCGAAAGAAGAGACCGTTTACGTAAAAGCAGACGCCGCAGGAGAAGCGGAGGAGGTCATTGTCAGCGACTGGCTGAAAAACAGTGATGGAGCAGCTTCTCTTTCTGACAGCAGTGACCTTGAAAATATTGAAAACGTAAAGGGCGAGGAGACATTCTCACAGGATGGAAAAAAGCTTATCTGGGAAGCGAACGGCCAGGATATTTATTATCAGGGAACCACGAAAAAGGAACTTCCGGTAGGTGTGGAGGCCGTATATTATCTGGACGGCCAGGAAATTTCACCGGAGGAGCTCGCAGGTAAGAGCGGGCACGTAAAAATCCGCTACACTTACAGGAATACGGCGAAATCCGGGGACGTATATACGCCGTTTACCATGGTAACAGGTATGATTCTGCCATCGGAAAATTTCAGAAATGTTACGATCGATCATGGCAAGGTCATTTCAGACGGTGAAAAGGAGATCGTTATCGGTATCGGCCTGCCGGGAATGGCGGAGAGCCTGAAGCTGAAGGATACGGAGGCGCTGAAAGATATTGATATCCCGGATTCCTTTGAGCTGGAAGCAGATGTGACTGATTTCTCTCTGACGCTGGCGATGACAGTGGCATCACCGCTTGATCTGGAAGAGCTGGGTATCGATGAGATAGAAGGTATGGATGACCTGAAGGATTCACTGGATGAGTTGACGGATGCAGCGACGCAACTGGTGGACGGAAGCGGTGAGCTGGCGGACGGCGTTCAGACTTTGAAGGATTCCTGCGTGGAGCTGATCGACGGAATGAATACGATCGATGAGAATATGGGGACACTGGCAGACGGAATCAGTACACTCAACAGCAAAAAGGGCGACTTGATTGACGGCATTCACGCACTTGTAAGCGGTATTCAGACACTGGAAAGCAAAAAGGGAACACTGGTAAAGGGCGTTGGCGATCTTGCATCAGGAACGACTACGCTTCGAAAAGGTGTGGGAACCGTAAAGAAGGGCAGTAAGGAGATGGCGAAGAGCAGTAAGCTGCTTCAGGCGGGAGCGCAGGAACTCGCCACCGGAGAAGGCAGCCAGCAGCTTCAGGCCGGCAGCAAATCCCTCGTATCCGGCAGCCAGCAGCTTCAGGCCGGCAGCCAGCAGCTTGCAAACGGAATCACCGCTTTGGTAGAAAGTCAGGAGAGCCAGCAGCTTTTAGATGGCAGTCAGCAGCTCGCGGATGGCTCGAAAGCACTGGAAGCGGGAGTGAATGCTTATACGGCGCAGGTCACAGGCGCGGCAGAGGGAATGGGAGAGTACGTTGCGGGGGTAAATGCTTACGTGACAGGCGTAAACACTCTTCTTGATACGGTGCAGGGTATGCTGGGCGGCGCAGGCGGTAATGCGGGTGTCAATGGAGGAAACAGCGGTGACCAGGGAAATACTGCTGGAGCAGGAACTTCTTTACAGAACGCGGCAGCGCAGCCTTCTGAAATATCCATGGCACCGGTAGTCAGTGAAGAGCAGATCATAAGGAATACGATCAATGATGAGGCAATCGCAAACGTGCAGACGGTGCTTGCGACGCTGCAGGGTGTACAGGGAGCCATCAGCAATGCAAAAACTCCGGAGGATCTGAAAAGTCTGATGGGTTCTTACGACTATTACGTAGGGCAGCTTGAACAGAGCATTAATCTTCTGAATGGTACACTGGGCGGAATCCAGCAGGAGACGATCAACACGGTTACAGTAGAGCAGGCGGCTGATACACAGGCAATTAATAGTCAGGGGGCTAATGTGCAGGCGGCTGATACACAGGTAATTAATAGTCAGGGGGCTAATGCGCAGGCGGCGTATGTGTCACCGGCGGCGCAGGATACCGGAACGACCGGCGGAGATCCGGCGGGAGATGGCGGTGCAGGAGCAACAGCCGCGGTAGCAGAAAAAATAGCATATCTGGCAGAAGTAGGTAAACAGATTACTGATAACGGTGGGAAGATTACAGAGGGCCTTATCGCTTTGAATAAACAGGATGAAATGACAGGAATGACACCGGCGCAGCAATTGAATGCCGGCGCAAAGCAGCTTACGGAAGGGGCGGCAGCTCTGAATGTGGGTGTTTCACAGGTATTCGGCCTTGCAAAGACTCAGTTAAAGCCAGGTGCGGATGCACTGGCGGCAGGTCTTGGAAGTCTGGCAACAGGGGCTGTAGCTCTTGACGGCGGGCTGACACAGCTCTTTGATGGTGCGGTCACACTGGAGGATGGACTGGAAAAATTTGTGGCTGCTACAGCACAGCTCTCCGGCGGCACATCAGAGCTGTATACAGGAGCGAAATCGTTGGAAGCGGGAGCTGGTCAGTTAAACAGCGGTGCGGCCGTACTGAGCGCCGGTATCGGCCAGCTTGCGGCAGGCGGCAGCCAGTTGGAGAGCGGTGCCGGGGAGCTTGGCAGCGGAGTAGAGCAGCTTGCAGACGGAAGCTTACAGCTTAAAGACGGTACATCTCAGCTTGCGGCAGGCGGCCAGGAGCTGGATGACGGCGTTGCTGAGCTGAAGGATGGCGCGGACGAACTCAGAGATGGCATGGAAGAATTCAATGAGGAAGGAATTGAGAAGATCACTGACCTTCTGGAGGGAGACGTGCAGGATATCCTGGATCGGCTGGAAGCAGTGCAGGATCTGTCTCTTATACACATCTCCGAGCCCACGAGACGGAGCTACA
>CAMTFT010000296.1 GCA_947071365.1 uncultured bacterium
ACACCTATTAAGTCGTCGGCAGCGTCAGATGTGTATAAGAGACAGCTTCACCATCTCGACGCGTCCCTTAACCTTCGCAGTCTTCAGCGCTTTTTTGATATCCTGCTCAGCCACCCTGAAATGACGGCAGATGGCAATGGAGGCCAGCGAATTGTATACGCTGAATTTGCCCGGAATATCGATCTCCACATCCATTCTCATATCATTTGCAGCCGCACCGGCTTCTTCATCCCCGGATACCTCCCGGGAAATATCTCCGCAGACCGTATAGGATATCCCCAGATATCCCGGTCTCGATATGAGCTCCATATTCTCTGCGCGAAGGCTGGCTTTCTGTGAAAATCCGTACGTCTCCACCCTGCATGTATGGCCCTCGAGAATCCTCTCCAGATGGCAGTCATCCGCATTAAAAATGCCGAGGCGGCACTGACGGAAGAGACGGCTCTTGCACTCAATATAATCCTCAAAGCTTTCATGCTCCGCCGGTCCAATATGATCCGGCTCAATATTCGTAAAGATACCTATTTCAAAGGGAATGCCTGCCGTCCTGTGGAGCATAAGCCCCTGGGAAGACACTTCCATGACCACGATCTGACAGCCCGCGTCCGCCATTCTCCGGAAATACTCCTGTATCGTGTAGGATTCCGGTGTCGTATTGTTCGCCGGTATCACCTCATCCCCGATGATCACCTCGATCGTGCCGATCAGCCCGACCTTATAGCCCGCCGACTCCAAAATCGATTTCACCATGTAGGTCGTCGTCGTCTTTCCCTTCGTACCGGTAATACCGATGATCTTCATTTCATTGGCCGGATACCCGAAGTACGCCGCCGATATCAGCGCCATCGCATAGCGCGTATCCTCCACCTGTATCACAGTGACATCCGCAGGAGCCTTTACCTCGTCCTGCACCACAAGCACCTTCGCGCCCCTCTCAACGACATCCGGCACGTATCTGTGTCCGTCCGTGACAGCCCCCTTGATACAGAAAAACAGGGAACCCTCTTCTACATTTCTGGAATCATTGATCACATTTTTTACGTCTACATCGACGCTTCCCTGAAGGCACCGATAAGAAACGTGCTCCAGTAATTTTTCTAATTTCATTCGGATCTACCTCCGCTGCTTTTTCTATTTCAAACTATTACTATTCATCTTATCATGTTCTGGAACGCATCACAAGAAAAATCTTTTAAGCGTGCTGCAACGCCTCCGGTAATGCCCTTCCGGATAACAGGCGCGGGAGCCTCCGGAACTAGAACAGAAAAAGGCATCCACTGTGACGTGAATACCTCTTTCCATTCCTTATTCTATTAGTCCATCTTTCCTTTCACTACACTGGTATTAAAGGGGCTTTGTCTTGCGCCGATCTCCGGCAGCCGCCTTTCCATTGCTGCCCTGGCAAATTCTATGTCTTCTATCGCTTCTTCCGGTGTAAAACATCCGATGCAGACCATGTCTTTCTCTCTGATTGCGTTGTACGAGAAATTAAGTCCTACATACGGTGTCGTCCGGCCTGCGGCGCAGGGCTTAATTGTCAGCACAGGTTTTTTCGCGTGATGGATGATTTTAGCCACACTCTCAATCTCAACCTGCATTAAAAAGCCCATACAGTTGAAAATCTGAATATAAGTTTCAACATCATATTCATTTTCATCCGTGTACTGAATGACCTCCGGCATATGAGCTGATAATCCCGGTATCATTCCCGCCTCTCTGATCATATAAAGATAGTCCGAAAGCCGGTCAATCGTTTTTGTGTTCTTATTGACAAGCTGCTCCACGCAGGAGTGAAGCGGAAGGCAGATCTTTGCACCTCTTTGCGCGCTTTCTTTAATTGCCTTTTCTGCCTCTTTTCTCGCTGCGGCATTATCATCCACATTGATCACTACTGTATCCAGCACGGTCATCGGCTTTCCTGTTTTCTGCTCCGCCAGGTGAACTGCATCAATAAGGTCATGGTCAACGCCAAAAAGCCCCAATACTGCATTGACATCCTCCCGCAAAAAAGCTGCAAATACCTCTGATACCGATTCTGGCTGGTTATGCTTCTGCAAAATCAGCCTGTCATTGGCTGGGGTCTTGTGACTCCACCCTGAAATCCAATTACAACCGGCAATCAGTCTTGGCAATTCAATGCCACCCACTGTTGTTGTTGGAAATTTGCTGTCCATATAATTTCACCTTAATCCTTTGTGAACAATACTGCTCCCTTCATATATCCGTCCTTCTTGTCACATGCCCTCTGGAACATATTTTCCATCGCTTCTGCATCTTTATAATATGCCGTATGGGTGATATATTCTTCCGGCGCAAGGACTCTCTTTTTGATCATCTCATATGCCTTCGGAAGGAGCTCCGGATAATGCGGATTGCAGAACGGCGCCAGATTGTAAACATACAGACCGCCAAGATGCCATTTTGCACCGTTAAATGTCATATCACTTCTGTGGAAAGATGCGATTCCCAGCTTGCCGGCTGTCTTTGTCAGAGAATCTGCCAACTGGAAACCGGATGTGGACGCACCAAAATCAATTACGACATCTGCGCCGCCTGCTTCCTGAATCTCCCTGATCAGTTTCTTGCCCTCTTCACTCTCCGGGTCAACGACCTCAGTCGGATGCATTGCCTTTGCCATCTCTCTTCTGTCTTCCCGCAATTCAAATACGGTAATTCTTCCGGCCTGAGTTCCTTTTGTGAGCACCTGAAGAGTCTGCAGGCCCATATAGCCAGCACCCACCAGTACCACATGATCGCCCTGATGAATATCCAGCGTATTGATGACATTGATAACGCAGCATGCCGGTTCATATACAACACTTGCCCAATCCGTCACATCATCCGGAAGCTTCACCACGCCATCCATTCTGTTAATAAAATATTCGCTCATCATGTCGTTACCGCCATACGCAGCAAACACTTTATCGCCCACCTTTACATTCTTGACCAGAGAGCCTACCTTCTCAACAATACCGACACCCTCATGCCCGATTACATAAGGATACGGTCCCGGAGCGTTCACACCCCTGTAAAGCCAGGAATCCCAGCAGCATACGCCGCATGCCATAGTCTTGATCAGGACCTCGTCTGGAGCCGGTTCATCCGGAATCTCAAATTCCATAACATCAAGCTTCATATAATCTTTTACAAATACGCCATTTACCTTCATATTCTTTCTCTCCTTTACAACATTTTATTTTGCTTTCCTTGCCGCCCACAGAAAGCCCCTTCTCTGAACTTCTGATACCTGCGGAATATCAAAAATATCATCATGGTGCCCTAATGAATTATAGAAAACTCTTCCCTGGCCCCATAATTTCGTATAAACTACCGGCATATTTACGATACCATTCGGTCGGTGCGGCCCGGATGTTTTCACTGGTGTCGTTGCCAGAACGTCAATACACGGGTCAACATGCAGGTAATACTGTTCTGTGTATACACTGAAATCTTCCAATCCTTCAATCAATGGTGATGATGAATGTTTCTTAAAATTCACCTCATAGTTCGTCCAAAATGCTCCTTCTTTTTCGCATTCCGGAAACCTTTTATGAACATACGCCAGGTTTTCCTCATTCAGCCTTGACACGTGATGCATCCACGGATCTCCCGGATGTGACACCCACTGGCTTCCTGTCATAAACTGCCATTCCACACTCCACCGGAAGGAATCACACATGCCGCCATGACATCCGGCAAGCCCCTGTCTCTTATACACATCTGACGCTGCCGACGACTTAATAGGT
>CAMTFT010000297.1 GCA_947071365.1 uncultured bacterium
GATGTAGCTCCGTCTCGTGGGCTCGGAGATGTGTATAAGAGACAGGGATTTATTGAAAAAAAGAGTAATAAAAAGCACCATCGGAAATAAATCAATATCACCGATGATGCTCAGTAGCTGCTGCATTGTTATTTTAATTCCTCATACGCCTCCATATCGATCTGCGCAAATGTACTCATACTGTGGTAGATCTCTGACGCCATTTCGATCAGCGGAAAGACTGCCACTGCCCCGCTTCCCTCGCCAAGGCACATCCCTGCATCGAGGGCCGGAGAAAGACCGAGCGCCTCGAGAACCATATGAGCCGCCGGTTCCTTCGATACGTGAGAGGCGATCATGTAGCCTGTACAGTCCGGGCAGAGACGCGCTGCCAGAAGCGCCGCCACTGATGAAATGAATCCATCGATCAGCACCGGCACGTGATAGTAAGCGCCGCCCAAAAACATTCCCGCAATTCCCGCGATGTCAAAGCCGCCTACGCAGGAAAGTACCGTCAACGGATCTGCCTCTGTCAGATTCCATCTTGCAATAGCATCCTGAATCACACGTATTTTCTTTTTGAGCCCCTCGCTGGAAAGCCCTGCGCCGCGACCCGTCATTTCCACCGCCGGAACATTCAGCAGCGATGCAGCTACGGCACTGGAAGTTGTCGTATTACCGATCCCCATTTCTCCGGTAGCGATCAGACGGTATCCCTCCGCCTTCAGCTCACCCACAAGCTGGATTCCTGTCTCCAATGCCTGGATCGCCTCGTCCTTCGTCATGGCCGGCTCTTTTGCAAAATTTTTCGTGCCATAGGCCACCTTACGTTTTTCCACCCTCGGCGTATCCACGACCATTCCAATATCAATAGGACGAATAACAGCATCAGACATTCTGCACATCACAGCCGCACACGACTTTTCGTCCAGAAAATTCTCCGCCACAAGTGCCGTGATCTCCTGCCCCGTCTGGGTTACGCCCTCTGCAACTACCCCGTTATCCGCACACATTGGTACGAGGATCTTTCGGTTCGTGACCACCTTGCTGCTGTGCTGCGCCCCTGCTATAATGGCAATGGCCTCCTCCATCCACCCAAGGCTGTGGAGGGGCTTTGCAATGCTGTCCCAGCGCTGTCTGCACTCTTCGATTGCTTTTTTGTCACACGGAGAAATATGGTTCAGCACATATTCCAGCGTGATTTTTTCATTTTCCATAATTTAACTGCATCCCTTTCCTGCTGCACTTTGTAGAAAGCGTAACTCTACTATACCTACTCTTTACAATTCGCTGTCATGGCTTCCCTGCACTTCCCCCATTCTGTCTGACTGAAAGGACAGTATTTACAAATATCACAAGTCATGACATCTCCTCGCATATTCTCCCGCGCGTCGAACGAACTCCGCCGCAAACTCCGGATTTGACCAGTAATACAGGTGCGGATAACCCGCCGCGCTGTAACTATTTCCATGTATGCAGTCCCAGCTTCGCTTCCCTGCGGGCTTCTGCGCATGATAATCCGCTCCGGAATTTGTACTGTCAAAGTAATGGAACTCGTGACCACGGATGACCTGCCCCGCCTTAAGAAGCTGCTGCCCGCTGTCTTCCTTTATACTAAGGTCTATATAACCGAATCTGGACAGCTTTGGTGTCCGGAAGGATCTTCCTGGAATCACGCCGCACATCTCATGCGCACATCCCTCCATGTCCTCCATCTCCTCATGCAGGTACATGAAGCCGCCGCACTCCGCAAGATACGGCATCCCCTTTGACAGCGCTTCGCAGATCTGTTTTTTCATGGAGCTGTTCTGTTCAAGCTGCTTCGCATACAGCTCCGGATACCCGCCTCCAAGGATCAAGCCGCCAAGCTGCTCCGGAAGATTTTTATCATGAAGCGGAGAAAACCACACCAGTTCGGCTCCCATCTGCTGCAAAAGCTCGAGATTATCCTGATAATAAAAGCAGAACGCCTCGTCCATGGCCACACCGATTCTGAGTGCTTTTCCAGACAATTTCCCCGGCACATTTCTCCGTGCATCCTCTTTCGCCTGCGAATGCTCCTGTGATGCCGCACGCTCCTGCTCTGCTTTACCGTCCGTCCCTGCTGTCAGATATTTCCTTACCTCTTCCGGCACCTGAAGCTCCCTGTCCTCATAGTCCGGCGCACTCCCGGCAATTTCCAGTATCCCATCCAGGTCAAGGCACTTTTCCAGCTCCTCACTGAGTCGGTTCAGCGTCTGCTGCAGATCCGTAATCTCATCCGGCGTTACCAGCCCGAGGTGACGGCTTTCAATCGTGCTGCCCTCAAGCCTCGGCACGTAGCCCAGCAGTCGGATACCCGTCTGCTGCTCTATCTTTTCCTTAAGAAGCAGATACGTCATCTTCGTCATCTGATTTAGAATAACGCCCCGGATCACCTGTTTGCCGAGCTGCTTCTGATATTCCAGATACCCCAAAATCATGGGAATGACAGACAGGCTCATGCCCCTTGCATTCACCACAAGGATGACCGGCGTATCCGTCACAGAAGCCAGATCGTAAGAAGACGCCCTGGGCGAAGTACCGCCCAGGCCGTCAAAGATTCCCATCACGCCCTCCAGCACGGAAACTCCCGCATTTACGGCAGTTTTGGCAAACAGATACCGTGTCACCTCTTCGTCCGTAAAAAATGTATCCAGATTCCGTGATCTTGCCCCGATAACCTTCGTATGAAACATCGGGTCAATGTAATCCGGCCCGCATTTAAAGGAAGCAGGGGAAAGCCCCCGGTTCACAAAGGATTGCAGGATTCCGCAGGTGATCATTGTTTTGCCGCTGCCGCTGGAAGGCGCTGCCAGCATGATTCTCGGTAATCGGATCATAAATCAAGCAGTGCAAAGGTTCTCATCGCACTCTTTACATTTTCTTTCATTGCAGCGATCGCGCAAAGAGCAGCGTCAGAATAGAATGCCGGCTTTCCTTCCTCCAGAGAATTCAGATAAGCCACCATTGCGCTGCCGGCAGCCTTGTCCATATATGTAAAGTAATTGATTTTGCGCACACCTGCCTGAATTGCTTTGTGGAAATCCTCTGCGCTCACGCCGGAACCGCCGTGCATCACGACTGGAAGCCCGTCACACTCTCTGCGGACATTTTCAACCACAGAGAAATCGAGCTTCGGCTCAGTCAGATAAATGCCATGTGTCGTTCCAAAAGAGCATGCCAGAGCGTCCACACCGGTCTCCGCGACAAACTGTTTTGCCTGAACCGGATCTGTGTAGATCTTCGTCTCGTCGTTTGCGCCTGTTCCCTCTCCGGTTCCATTTTCGCGGCGTCCCATGCTTCCAAGCTCCGCCTCAACGTAAGCGCCTGCTTTTCTTGCCATCTCAACAGCCTTCTTCGTGTTGGCTACGTTTTCCTCATACGGCAATGTAGAGCCGTCGTACATGACACCGGTAAAGCCCAGATCAAGAGCCTTCTGAACGAATTCCAGATCCTCGCCGTGATCCAGATGCACACATACCGGAACTGCGGCCTTCTTTGCATGATCCACCATGATCGGCCCGATTTCATCCAGCTTGATATGCGTCTCATGGCTCTGTGCGAACTGAATGATCACAGGAAGGTTCAATTCCTCCGCCGCTGCAATTTCAGCCTGAATGCACTCAAGATTCGGAACGTTGAATGCGCCTATGGCAATCTTTTTTTCCTCTGCGATCTCAAGGATCTCTTTTAATGCTGTCTCTTAT
>CAMTFT010000298.1 GCA_947071365.1 uncultured bacterium
GATGTAGCTCCGTCTCGTGGGCTCGGAGATGTGTATAAGAGACAGGTCCATTTCCATGGTGAAGATACTTGGATACAAAAACAGTGAGATCAGCCGGCTGTATATACAGTCCACCGCTGTTGTAGTGTTTTTGTGCCTGATTATCAGCCTGCCGATGAATCATCTCATCATGAAGAAGTTGTTTATCTCGGTCCTGATGAGTATGATGCCGGGATGGATCACGTATTACGTTGCACCTGCAGTTTTTGTGAAAATAGTTCTGGCAGGCAGCATCACGTATGGCGCTGTGGCGGCTTTGGAATACCGGCGGATCCGACGGGTGCCTATGGGAGAGGCGTTGAAGAATGTGGAGTGAGGCTTCTACGCAACGCTTCCTCCCGGGAGGTAAAATCCAGCCGTGCAAGGCTTTCTTCACAAAGTCTGCTGGGATGCTTTTTCAGAAAATCCGTTGCGGAAGGATTTTGCTGTATGGAGGAGAGAAAAACGGTAAATGCTGCGTTTTCTTTCTCCGAAAAAAGAGAAATACCATTTTCCAGCATATGGAGGATGGACACGGATGCCTGGGTGAGGGAAGCTGCCTTTGCCCGGGCTTCTTTTTCGAAGAAGGATATCATGTCTGGGGCGCTGTCGTTTGAACCACTCTGACTGTGTGTACTGCCGGAATTGCCCTGGGCGGCACGAAAACAGTATGCGGTCTCCTGCAGGGCAAATAAGGTCTGTTCCATATTCCGTATTTCCTCTTCGGAGGAGAGACCGTGTTTTTTCCTGATGTCGAGTACTTCATGCTGCCTTGCAAGAAATGGCTCTACGGCTTCCTGGGCGGAGGCAAGTTTTTGCTGCTTTTGGAAGCGTACCAGTTGTTCCCAGATATCCCGGAGTTCCTTTTGACGGCGCATTTGGCTTTGGAAGGAGTGAAGTTCATTCCCAAGGCAGGAGAGCATCAGGTGGACGAGATGAAGCTGCTCGTCAAAGCTTCCTTCCGAGAGCAGTCTGTGGCAGGTGTGCATGGCAGAAGCGTCTCCGCTTAGCATGGCTGCAACGGGCAGGGAATCTCCACGGGATTTGTACCAGTGGTAATACCCGGCAAAGTCTCTTGCCAGCTCTTCCGTGTGCAGATACTGCCGGATCAGATCTGCGGTGACAGGCAGGGAAAGGGCTTCATATTCCAGAAGCATGCAGGAGAGATCCTCCCAGCCTCTGGCGGTTGCAAAAGCCCGGCTGCTGTAGCTCTGTTTCAGCACGTAGAACTGTTCGGGATGTGCGTCAAGGTAGGAGAGAATCGCACCGTGTATACGGGACTCCAGTGCATACGGCCTCCATGCGTCATAATCTGCTTCCACTGGGATATATTTGAGGCGGTCTAATGTGGCAATATCAAATTCGCGGACGGATTTGTTGTATTCAGAGGGATTTCCGGCAGCCGCCAGCACCCATCCTTCCGGCAGCCGGTGGCTTCCAAATGTCTTTGTCTGCAAAAATTGCAGCATGGCAGGTGCCAGAGTCTCCGAGACACAGTTGATCTCATCGAGGAACAGCAGTCCTTCACGGCAGCCGCTTTCCTCGATACACCGATACACGGATGCAATGATTTCGCTCATGGTGTATTCTGTCACGGCATAATCTCTGCCGTCAAAGCTGCGGTGTTCAATAAAGGGCAGGCCGATGGCGCTCTGGCGTGTGTGGTGCGTCATCGTGTAGGATACAAAGCCGACGCCGCATTTGGACGCCGCATTTGGACGCGGCCTGTGACATTACCGCTGTTTTTCCGATACCCGGAGGGCCGATCAGCAATAGCGGCCGCTGGCGGATGGAGGGGATCGCATATCCGCCCCACTCATTTTTGGCTGTATAAGCCATGATCGTGTGGATGATTTCCTGTTTGGCGTCTTTGATGTTCATGGTGAGATTCCTTTCTCGGGTAAATTGAGCATATACAGTTCTGCAACTGGGCGTTTACAGTTCTTCAGCTGGGCGTATACTGCTTTTGGGCTGGAATTCCCGGACAACAGTATAGACTCCCTGATCCGGCTAAAATTCTTCAGGCAAATTAAGGTTCAGCCGCAATGCCCAGTCCGGTATTTGATGTTTTTCCAGCCGGTGGTTGAGAAAAACGAAGGCCGTATCGTAGGCAGGAGCAGTACGGGGGAAGATTCCGTCCCCATCGGTAAAGTACAAAAGTCCGCGGAGATGATGGATCTCCTTTCTTTCAATCATGCGGTCAAGGCATTCGAAGACGGGCCGGAAGTCGGTGTTTCCCTGACCAAGGATTTTCAGCTTCGGCAGGGCTTCCTCCCATTCCTGAACGCTGGTAAAAATGCGGTGTTCCTGAATCATGGAATCGCATTGGATCAGATGCAGCCGCATCCGGGCAAAAAAATTTTCACGCTGGCGCAGAATACTCCAGGTTTCTTCCAGAAATCTTCGGACGATTTTACCGGAACAGGAGCCGGAGGTGTCAATGGCGATAGCCAGCTCGTCCAGCCGGTTTACCTCCCGGTATTCCAGAGGTTCGATAAAAGGCATATTGGTATATTGAGTCAGGCCGAAATAATACGGAATATAGTCAAAGGAGTCTGTATCAAGGATGGCTTCCTCCCGGGCAACAGTAAACTGCCGGAGAAAGCTGTGATAGTTGAGGGAGTTCCTTCGGACAAGTTCTGCATTTTCAGCGGAAGATCCGGAAGAGAGGCCGCGCTTTCCTGTACCCTGGGATACATTGTTTTCGAGTTTGACCCGGGGAAGGCTCCATTTTCGTTTCAGCTCTTCCAGATGGCGGAGCGTTTCAAAATCAGGAGGATTTTTTGTACCGTTGCCGGAGCATGTGCCTCTGGCGCTGTTGTTCTCGGCGGCGTTGCCATGCTTGAGCGCATCCGCAACAAAGCGGTCAGAGACGGTCAGCGCTTCATCGCGAAACCAGTACTCGTGGGAGTCTCGGGCGCAGGCAATGGCAAGATTACGCAGCTTTTCCTCCTTTTGCAGCAGGGGGAGAAGAGATAACGCATCGGCAAAATGCGGAAAAATCTGTTTGGTGCTTGCAGTATGCGGAAAAGTCTGCATATCGGACAGTCTGGACATGTAGAGCAATTTCCTGGAAGGCTCATCTGCAAAAAGCTCTGGAGCCAGTCTTATAGCCAGGAGCTCAGCCGAAATATCACATGCCATATCCCAGAGATGCGCGTTCACATGCTTCGGCTTCAAAATATGAAAACAGAGGCAGTGCAGGTGAAGATGCAGAAATGCCCGACGCAGTGCGTCCGGGTCCTTCAGAAATTCATTGCAGACAAGTGCCGGATCATAATAGAGGAAGCTTCCATCCGTACCGAGGGAAGCGGATGGTCGAAAGCAAAGCTGTCCGAAGGCTTCCGGAAAAGCCGGGAATTTTGTAAGAGCTTCCTCCTGAAGAAAAAGCAGAATATTCTGTGCAGTTTTGTCAGCGGGTGTGGACGGCGATGGTTTCACTGTGGGACCTCATTCGTAATAATATATTTGATATAATTCTGATGGATGCGTTTCGGACAGAGATAGATGCAGAACTGGTTTGAACTGAAAATCCTGATTCTGATTCAGAAAGATTGACGGCGGGGGCGTTTAGCGCCCCTTTAGCAAAGCCTCCAGTTCGGCAACGCGCTGCAAAGCTGCTTGTTTTTCCTGCTCCTGTCTCTTATACACATCTCCGAGCCCACGAGACGGAGCTACA
>CAMTFT010000299.1 GCA_947071365.1 uncultured bacterium
GAATTTATACAGAAAGCCCGGCCGGGGTCATTTCACCTCGGCCGGGCAATCCATTATCCATTGTTAACTTCTGTCATTACGTTTTTAGCCAAGCAGTTCTGCGATCTCAGCCTGGATCGTCTCCTGATCCTTTCCAAGTGCGCCGGATACCTCGAGGGAACCGTCAACGATCTTCGCCGTCGCTTCCTCGATAGCAGCCTTGCCCTGATCAGATACGTACGCATTGAACTGGTCGTTCTCTACAAGACCTACAGAATCTTCTGCCAGACCAAAGATCTCATACTCTCCATACGGCAGTGTTCCTTCTGTCAGGAATGTCTCGATTACGTCATAGATACCGTTTCCAAGAAGCTTCAGTACGCTGGTAACGAAAGTCTTCTGGATTTCCGGCTGCTCTGCGTAGCTTAAGGACTGGTCGCTGTCTACACCGATGACATACTTGCCAACCTCAGATGCTGCCTGATGAACACCGTTTCCTGAACCGCCTGCACATGCAAAGATAACGTCTGCGCCTGCATCATTGTACTGTGCAAGAGCCTGAGTTCTTCCTGTATCCGGGTCGCCCCAGTCGCCTACGTAGTTGTATTTTACTTCTGTTTCCGGATCATAATACTTCGCGCCTGCGATATAGCCCATGAAGAACTCCTGGATAACAGTCACTTCATCCATACCGCCTACGAAACCGACTACCTTCTTGCCGCTTGTTCCCTCAAGTCCCTGAGAAGCCACATCCGCAGCGGCAATACCTGCCAGGAAGCCTGCCTCACACGTAGCGAAGTCGATTGCATAGATGTTCTCGTAGCCTTCGATCTTCTCGTTTACCATCAGAAAAGAAATTTCCGGATACTCATCTGCTACAGTCACCATATTGTCGATAAAGTCACCAGCAGTAATAATGAGATCTGCACCGTTATCTGCCGCTTCATACATAGCGGTCAGGTTGGCCTGATTGTCCTCTGTCGTCTCGATTACGTGTACGTTTGCCTGATCCGCAAAATCCTCACCGGCTCTGTCGCCGCCGTCTGCCATGCTGTCCCAGTATGACAGATCTCCTCTTGCCCTGATCAGTACGTAAATCTCCTTCTTGTCGCCTTCCTCCGCTGCTGCAGTCATGCATGCGCTTCCGATGCAGCCTGCCGCCAGAGTCATAGCCATCAGTAATGCGGTAATCTTCTTTTTCATGTTTATCTCCTTTTCCTTTTATATTTGCATTCCCATCCGGGCATTATCCGGCTTTATACCAAAATGCCCCTCCGGGAAAGTGCACACAGTTTTATATTTTGCTCTTACTTGTTCTTCTCAGCCTCAGCCTCTTCCTTACAGATGCGGTACAGCTCCTGACGGTAGGAGTCATCGTACTCCTCCCACTGCGGAACTACCTTGCTTGCCTCGTCCAGGAAATAGAATACATCGCGGCCCATAGCTCTTCCCTTGATGGTATGCATGTCTACCGCATACTCCGGAATCTCCGGCACCTCGCCCCGGGCATTCTCCCGCATGATAATGTTCTTGATATGGTCTGTGGAACGCTCCTTCTTGCACTTGCACAGATAGCGGATCGCATGCAGGAAGAAGATCGGGCGGTCGCCGTCCCCGTAAGCGTACTCCTTGTGCAGATCATACATCGTCTTTACAAAGATCGGCGCCATCGGCTCACCAAAACCGATATCCTCCACTCCGATAACCAGCAGACGGTTCCACATCTTCTCCTCATGGAACGTAGATGTCACATACAACTCGTATGCCATCCTCATCGCCGTGTCCTCATCCGCCCGGCGGATACATTTTTGCAGAGCTGAGATCACCAGATCTGCGTCCATTCCGTGTTTTGTCTTCGTATTTGACCACGGATCATAATATTCCTGTGCCATTTTATTCTCTCCTTTCTTATCCCTGCTCCTGCAGGGTAAAACCAGCAGCATATTTGCTGTACTGATTCTGTTAGTGTAATTTTGCGGCGATATAGCCGCTTCTCTGATTATGTTGCTGTAATTTTGCCGCTATATAGCTGCTTCTTAGATTCTGTCGCATGGCATCGTCCCTATGCCCTGCTTCTGTGCTTTTTCTTCTCGATCCTCGTTCTGCAAAGCTGGATCAGCATCAGGACCACCAGAATAAATACATACGGGAACGCACTGATCAACTGCAGGTCAAGCTGGCTGTACAACTGCAGGTACACTGTAATCGTATTGGAAAAACCATACAGGAAGGAGCTTGCGCACCCGATCAGAGGATTGCCCTGGGCAATGGCATCCATCGCCAGTGACAGAAAGCCTCGCCCAGATACCATTCCTGCCGTAAACGAATGCAGCGCGCCCATGGACAGGTACATGCCACCGAAAGCACAGAACAGTCCGCACATTGCAAGTGCGATAAACTTTGTTCCCAGGACATTGATTCCGGCGGATTTTGCTGCCGCCTCATTCTCACCTACAGCCCGGATATTCAGTCCAAGCCGCGTGTGATACAGGATAAAGTAGCAGGCTGCCACAAAGATCCAGCTCAGGTACGTCACCAGATTCTGGCCTGAAAGGATCTGGCCCAGCACCGGAATGCTCTGCAGTCCCGGAATATTGATATTCGGGAAAAAGCTGCTGACCAGGGAGCTGCTGTTATTTTTGCTGCCGCAGACCATGACCAGGATAAATACCGTTCCGCCGGTAGCCGCCAGATTGATGGCAACACCGCAGGCGTTCATCGGCGCATTCATCAACAGGATAAAATATCCAAGTACGAAGGAAATCGCAATTCCCAGCACTACGCCCGTCAACATACCCACGATGAGGCTGCCTGAAAATGCACTGGCCAGAACGCCGCCCAGAGCACAGATCAGCATCGTACCCTCGATACCGAGATTGAACATGCCGGCCTTAGTCATGATATTGGCGGCCAGCGTAGCCAGCAGCACCGGTGTGGTACTGGCCAGTACGGAAGCCCAGAAACTGGGAGAAAGTAAGAAATCAAGCATTCTGCTCCCCTCCTCTCATAGATGCTTCCTGCGCCTGCAGAAGGGCTGCCTTCTGCTCCCTGCGTTCCCTGAGTTTATGTAGGAACCGCTCAGAGCCCACCAGCAGGATCACGATACACTGCAAAAACGCCACGATCTCATTGTCCAGATCCGTTGCACGGGACATGATCTCCGCACCGATTCGCAGGAAAGCGATGAAAAATGCCGCCAGAGGGATCACGTAAGGATTTTCATTTGCCAGCATGTGAACCAGCAATCCATCCCATACGTAATTAACCTGGGTCTGCCACTGGAAACGCTTGTACATTCCCACCATTTCTACCGCGCCACCGACACCTGCCACGATACCGCTGATGAAAGCGGCTCCCAGAATGACTTTTCCTGCCTTGATACCGGCACAGCGGGCAAAATCCTTATTGATACCTGTTACCCGGACTTTGTATCCGAAGGAGGTCTTCTCCATCAGGAATACGACAAACAGGATAGCGCCGATCATTATCAGAAATCCCCAGTGCATACTGGTTCCCTTGATCATCTTGCCAAGACGGGCTGAATCCGGGAAGTAGGCGCTGCCCCACTGTCCACTCTTCTCCAACAGGAATTCACTGATGATGGAGTAACCCACATAGTAAAAGATGGAGTTGAACATGATGGAAAGCACCGTAGCGTCCACCTTTGTATACCTGTCTCTTATACACATCTGACGCTGCCGACGACTTAATAGGTGT
>CAMTFT010000300.1 GCA_947071365.1 uncultured bacterium
ATACGAGATGTAGCTCCGTCTCGTGGCTCGGAGATGTGTATAAGAGACAGCTGCAGCAGTGAAGGAAGATAAAGCAGAAGAGACAAAGGTACTGGCGGCGAAGGCTGATAAAGCAGAGGAGACAAAGGCTCCGGCAGAAAAGGCTGCGAAGACAACGAAAGCAAAGACGAGAACGACGAAGAAGACAAAGGCGGAAGCAGCGAAAGAAGTCAAGGCGGAAGAGCCGAAGACGGAAGAAGCGAAAGAGGTCAAGGCGGAAGAGCCGAAGACCAAAGCAGAGAAAGAAGTTAAAGCAGAAGCACCGAAGGCTGAGACTGTTAAAGAGGAAGTAAAGCCTGCGAAGAAGACGCGTGCGACGAGGAAAACAAAGGCAGCCAAAGAGGCAGAGGCAGCCGCAGGAGCAAAGACAGAAGAGGCAAAGACAGAGGCAGCCACAGAGACAAAGACAGAAGAAGCAAAGGCTGAGGCAGACGCAAAAGTGAAGACAGAAGAGCCAAAAGCGGCAGCAGAGAAGCCGAAGACTGTAAGGAAAACACGTACAACGAGAAAAACAAAGACTGCAGGAACGAAGGCAAAATCAGCAAAGGCAGAGACAGCAGCGGAAGAGGCGAAGACAGAGGCAGCCGCAGAGAAAAAGGCGGAAGAGCCGAAGACGGAAGCAGCCGCAGAAGTAAAGGCAGAAGAAGTAAAGGCTGAGACAGCAGCGGAAGAGGCGAAGGCAGAAGCAGCCGCAGAGACAAAGACAGAAGAGGCTGCAGCAGAGGCAGTTGAAGAACCGAAATACGAAGTTTATACGACTCCGAGAAGAAGCGTTGCCTTCATTGGTTCTGAGTGCTATCCGTTTGTCAAGACGGGCGGTCTGGGCGATGTTATGTATGCGCTTCCGAAAGCTCTTGTAAAGCAGAACTGTGACGTGAAGGTGATCCTTCCGCGTTACAAGTGCATTCCGTGGGAGTATCAGGAGAAGATGATCTACCGCGGTTCCTTTGAGATGGATCTGTGTGCCGACGGCAGAAGCTTTTACGTAGGCATCATGGAATACGTCTGGGACGGCGTTGTATATGACTTTATTGACAACGAAGAATTCTTCAGCAATGGCAATCCGTACACGAACCTCGTGGATGATATTCCGAAATACTGCTACTTTGCAAAGGCAGCGCTGGCAGCATTGAATTACATGGACTGGATTCCGGACATCATTCACTGTCATGACTGGCAGGCATCACTTGTTCCGGTATATCTGAGAACAATGTTTGAAAATACGAAGCTGTCTTCCGCAAAGACGATCCTGACGATTCACAATCTGCGGTTCCAGGGAGTCTATAATATCCCGACGATCCGGTACTGGTCAGGACTGCCGGATTACGTATTCAACAAGGATGCGCTGAAAGAGGGCTACGAAGACGCAAATATGCTGAAGGGCGGTCTGACGTATTCCAACATCATTACGACAGTCAGCAATACGTACGCCGGGGAGATCCAGACTCCGTATTACGGGGAAGGGCTGGATGCTCATTTAAGGTATCATTCCGGCAAATTGAGAGGTATTGTGAACGGTATCGACTATGACATCTGGAATACGTATACAGATTCAAGACTGTCTGTAAATTATGATATTACGAATGTGCTGGATAAAAAGAGAGAGAATAAGCGCAAGCTGCAGGAAGAACTGGGACTTGTTCAGGATGACGGAAAGTTTGTTATTGGCCTGATCTCCAGACTGACAGACCAGAAGGGACTTGATCTTGTCAATTCCATCATTCCGCAGGTTATGGATGAGCACACGCAGATCGTCGTACTCGGTACGGGAGAGCCGGTCTATGAGGATTCCTTCCGGTACTATGAAAATGCGTATAAGGGCAATGTCTGCTCGAACATTATGTACGATGAAACGAGGGCGCACAAGATTTATGCCGGTGCGGATGCACTTCTCGTGCCGTCACAGTTTGAGCCCTGCGGACTGACGCAGTTGATCGCCATGCATTACGGTACGGTGCCGATCGTTCGTGAGACAGGCGGCCTGAAGGATACGGTGGAGCCGTACAATATGTATGCGAACACAGGAAACGGCTTTACTTTTGATAATTACGACGCAGGTCTGCTGCTGGATGCGATCAACAGAGCGAAGACGCTGTTCTTCACAAACCGCTGGTGCTGGGATGAGATGGTTCAAAGGGATATGGATAAGAATCTCTCCTGGGATAATTCCGCGAAGCAGTACAAGGATCTGTATCTGGAATTGACGTGGTAGAAATAGCCTGCCGGGAGTCGCCAAATGGATATGCATACCCAAAGGGCGCTTGGCATGCCCGCCTGGCCCGTTGCTGGTGGGCATAAAATCCGGCTGCTGTAAAATGAATAAAATTTAAGGAAACGGAGACAATATTGCCAGAGAAAAGGCGGTTGTCTCCGTTTCATTTCATACAGCAGGAGGGATACTATGGCAGTCAATCAGATGACAGGAAAGCAGAGCATTGAATTTCAGAATGCACCGCATATCATCAGCAGTGCATCGGTGGTGGGGCCGAAGGAGGGAGAGGGCCCTCTGGGAGAGTGGTTCGATTTGGTGGCTCCGGACGCACAGCTTGGCGAGGATACGTGGGAGAAGGCTGAGAGCACAATGCAAAAGGAGGCGCTTCAGCTTGCCATCGGCAAAGCACAGCTCATGACGCAGCAGGTGCGGTATCTGTTCGGAGGAGATTTACTGGCACAGCTTATTGCCACATCCTTCGGAAACGGGGACGCACAGATTCCATTGTTCGGGCTGTACGGAGCATGTTCTACCTGCGGGGAGTCACTGGCGCTTGCTTCTATGACGGTGGCGGGCGGATATGCGGACTATGCGGCTGCGCTGACATCCAGCCACTTCGGCAGTGCCGAGAAGGAGTTTCGGTTTCCCATGGGATATGGGAATCAGCGTCCCCTGTCAGCTACCTGGACGGTCACCGGAAGCGGGGCCTTTGTACTTGCCGCCAAGGGCGGTCATGTGAGAGTGGCGGGCGTTACTCCGGGCAAGATCGTTGATATGGGTGTAAAGGATAATATGAATATGGGGGCCTGCATGGCGCCGGCAGCCTGCGATACGATTTATCAGAACTTTATGGATTTTAACCGTCAGCCAGGGGATTATGATAAGATCATCACGGGAGATCTGGGATCAGTAGGCCAGAAAATCGTGATAGATTTGCTGAAGGAAAAGGGATTTGATATCTCAGAGCAGCATATGGACTGTGGGATTGAGATTTACGATGCGAAGGCGCAGGATACACACGCCGGGGGAAGCGGCTGCGGTTGCGCGGCGGTGGTGCTGGCATCTATGATTCTGCCGAAGCTGCGCAAGGGGATTTGGAAACGTGTTCTGTTTATTCCCACCGGGGCGCTGCTGTCAAAGGTCAGCTTTAATGAAGGCCAGACGATACCGGGGATCGCTCATGCGGTGGTGCTGGAGCATTGCTGATGCGGCGGAAAGTGAGGGTGGTGCTGTGCAGGAGGCATCTGCAAAAGCAGAATATGGATGACAAATGGAGGGATGAAATAGATGGATTACGTAAATGCATTCTGGGTCGGCGGCCTTATCTGTGCGCTGGTTCAGATCTTACTGGAAAAGACAACGCTGCTGCCGGGAAGGGTCATGGTGATTCTGGTGTGTCTCGGCGCAGTGCTGGGAGCGGTGGGTGTTTATG
>CAMTFT010000301.1 GCA_947071365.1 uncultured bacterium
GATGTAGCTCCGTCTCGTGGGCTCGGAGATGTGTATAAGAGACAGTGGCAGCACTTATGATGACAGCAGCTATGGGAGTTTCTGTTCTGGCAGTTCCTGTATTTGCAGAGGAAGAGACAGAGCCGGAAAACACTGTAACTGGCGATACCGCCAGCGAAGATGCGTTCGTTATCTGGGGCTGGAATGATGATATTAAGAAGATCCTGGACGGACCGTTCAAGGAAGCGTATCCGGAAGAGTATGAGAGAATCGTATTCGTAAATACCGGTGGTTCCGATTATTATCAGAGCAAGCTGGATCCGATACTGGATGATTCTTCCAATGAACTGTATCCGGATATGATGGGCCTGGAAGTAGACTACGTTCAGAAGTATGTGAACAGTGACTGGGTACAGCCGGTAGCGAACCTGGGCATCACCGCAGAGGATTATGCAAAGCAGTATCAGTACAACGTTGATCTCGGAACTGACTGGGACGGCAATGTAAGAGCTCTGTTCTGGCAGGCTACACCGGGATGCATTCAGGTACGTGCAGATCTGGCAGAGAAATTCCTGGGAACGACAGATCCGACAGAGCTGGCTGCGAAATTTGCTGATTATGACACGATCCTTCAGACTGCAAGAGAAGTGAAGGAAGCTTCCGGCGGCACATGCAAGCTGCTCTCCGGCTATGATGAGTTGAAGCGTATCCTGACGAACTCCAGAACTCAGGGCTTCTACAATGAGAATGATGTGATCACGATGGATGAGAATATCACGAAATATCTGGAACTGGCTAAGACACTGTATGATGAAGAGCTGACTTTCAATACGGATCAGTGGAGCGCTGACTGGTATGCAAACATGGACGGCGACGGAGAAAACGCAAATGCAGCAGTTGCATATATGGGCTGCCCGTGGTTCACATACTGGTGCCTGAGCGATACATGGAAAGCAAACACGATCCTTGTTCCGACACCGGTACAGTGCTACTGGGGCGGTACAGGTCTTGCAGCTACGACAGAGTGCGCAGATACGGAGCTGGCAGCTACGATCATGAAGTATTTCACCTGTGATGCAGAAGGCATGGTTGCCATCAATACACTGAATTCTGACTTTGTAAACAATACGGACGCAATTGCAAGCATCATCGAGAGCGGTGCATCCGCAGACGGAAACGGATACCTGTATCCGGATGCTGGACAGAACTTTATGGAATTCTTCCTCCCGCTGGCAGACGGACTGGATGCATCTATTGTTACGGCAGAGGATCAGCAGATCCTGTCACTGCTTGACACTCAGACAAAGGCATACGCTACAGGCGAGAAGGATCTGGATACAGCAATGGCAGATCTGACCGCAAGCATTCACGATACGTTCTCCTACCTGAGCGTGGAATAATTTTGAAATGTATTGCTGCGAAGCATGTTTCCGGCAGCAAAAATGAACTGACAAATGGCATGGGCTGCTGCAAAAGTTTTTTGAGGCAGCCCTGTCTTAGTTTGGAAACCTCCTCTCCTGGAGATTTCTGAACCAGTACCGCTGCTTGCATGAATAAAAAGAGACGGCCTGCCGGCAGGCGTGACAGAGAAAGAACG
This sequence comes from uncultured bacterium, assembly GCA_947071365.1. Classification (GTDB taxonomy): domain Bacteria; phylum Bacillota; class Clostridia; order Lachnospirales; family Lachnospiraceae; genus Choladousia. The sequence goes on from CAMTFT010000301.1 coordinate 1,577, forward strand.
GGGGAGGGCCATGAGAAAGAAAAAAAAGAAATCAGTCAGCTACAGCAAATATGGATATCTGTTTATTGCACCATTTTTTATTTCCTATCTGCTGTTTCAGTTCTGGCCGCTGATCAACACATTTTATTACAGCACCTTGAGTTATTATAAGCGAAATGGGCGGGAATTCATCCAGTTTGCAGGACTTGATAATTATCTGAATGTTCTTGGCCTTGCTGCGGGAGAACGTCCCTACGCATTGATCTACCTGAAAAACACGGCAATCATGTGGCTGCAGAATTTTATTCCGCAGATCCTTGTATCTCTGCTTCTGGCTGCATGGCTTACAAATAAGAAGGTAAGGGTGAAGGGCCAGGGCGCGGTGAAGGTCATTATTTATCTTCCCAGCGTCATTACGGCGGCATCAGTGGCCGTTCTGTTCAAGGCGCTGTTCACACAGTACGGTGCGGTGACGAGTACCCTGAGAAATATCGGGCTGATCTCGAAAAATTTTGATTTCATGTCAAGCGTTGGCGGAACAAGAGGACTGATCTCACTGATCCTGTTCTGGATGTGGTTCGGCAACACGACGCTGCTGCTGATTTCAGGTATTCTCGGTATTGATCCGGGATTGTATGAGGCGGCGGAAATCGACGGGGCTAACGGCTGGCAGCAGTTCCGATACCTGACGCTGGCGCTTTTGAAGCCTATTATGCTTTACGTGCTGGTGACATCGGCCATCGGCGGCCTGCAGATGTATGATATTCCGGCTCTTCTGAACGTACCTGAGACGGGAATGGTCGGCCTGCCAAATGATACGACCACCACCATGACGATGTATATCATGAGAATGTACAATACAGACGTGGGTAAGGCGGCAACAGTATCCGTGCTTCTCTTTATTGTGACGCTGGTCATCAGCCTTGTGCTGTTTGCAAGTATGCGTGACAGGGATGATGCACGGGCCAGAAAAGCAGGAAGGAGGCGCAGAGCATGAAAACAGCAAAAAGCTATTCCTCCACAATAAAAAGAAAGAGCCTGCTTCGGACTCTGGTCTGCGTGTTCTTCTGTGCGATCAGCCTTGGACCTTTCCTTTTGCTGGTAATGAACGCCACCCGTACTTCGGATGCCATCAAGGCGGGTATCTCTCTGATCCCCTCCACGCATCTTCTGGAGAACTGGAAAAATCTTCTGATCAAGCAGAACGGAATGCAGATCACGCTGCAGAGGGCAGCGCTGAATTCCCTGCTCATTACAGTGCCGGGTACGTTTTGTGCGGTGTATTTTTCGGCTATGACGGCTTACGGGATCCATGCATATGATTTTAAGCTGAAAAAAGTGGCGTGGGCTTTCATTATGGCGATCATGATGGTGCCGAACCAGATCACGATCATTGGTTTTTACCGCTTTATGCTGAAAATGGGCCTCGTGGATACGTATGTTCCCCTGATCGTACCGGCGATCGCATCTCCGGCGGTGGTATTCTTTATGAAACAGTACATGGAGAGCACGCTGTCCATTGAGATGGTGGAAGCCTCCCGTATCGATGGCTCCGGTGAACTGCGAACCTTCAACCGCATTATCATGCCGATCATGAAGCCGGCGGTAGCGACACAGGCAATTTTCCAGTTTATCGCGCAGTGGAACAACCTGTTTACACCGACGATCATGCTGACTACGGACTCCAAGAAGACGCTGCCGATGTTCGTACAGCTTTTGAGTTCCAATCAGTTCCGTACGGATTACGGCGTGGTGTATGTGGGACTGTTCGTGACGATCATTCCGCTGGTCGTTGTATACCTGATCCTGTCAAAATACATCGTGGCAGGTGTTGCGCTGGGCGGCGTAAAAGGATAAAACACGGTGTGAGAATAGCACGGCGTGAAGGGATAAACGCGGCGTGGGAATAGCAGGTCGTGAAAGGATAAGCGCATCGTGAGATGACAAAGCGCAGTGTAAAAGGATAAAAATACAGAAAGCCCGGTTCCGGTACAGTGTAAAAGCTGTCCGGTTCCGGGCTGTTTTTGCAGAGAAATTACTTATTATTTATTCGGAAATTTGATCTGTGAAGGATCTGTCTCTTATACACATCTGACGCTGCCGACGACTTAATAGGTG
>CAMTFT010000302.1 GCA_947071365.1 uncultured bacterium
GAGATGTAGCTCCGTCTCGTGGGCTCGGAGATGTGTATAAGAGACAGGCACTGAATTACCTGTATGTCGTTGCCGGAAATCTTTGCCGCGATTTTTACCGGAGAATGGGGACGGAACATGCGGCGGATCAAAAAAACGACATGTCAGATGAGTCCCCGGGAAAACGATCTGCCCTGGAGGGCCAGTGTGATCCATTTGACGGTCTGGATAGACGGATGGATCTTGGACGGGCTGTGGCTATGCTTCCTGCGGATTTAAAGGAGGTCATCATCCTGTATTACTTTCAGGAGCTGAAGCTAAAGGAGATCGCAGCCGTTCTGGAGATAGGGCTTCCGCTAGTGAAGTATAGGCTAAAAAAGGCGAAGGAGCGGCTGGAAAAGCTGCTGGGGGAATGAGACGCAGCAGAAAGTATGGAGAAGCTGCCGGGAGAATAAGATACAGCAGGAAATCCGGTGAAACTGCCGGGAGAATGAGATGCAGCAGGAAAGGAGTGGCAGGTTTGGAGAAAAGGGAAAGAAGATTTCGGAAAGGGGATCCGCTGGATATTCAGATAGCGCGTTATAAAGAGAGCCAGCCTGAGAGAACAGGGGACGCGGTGCGGATGTCCAAGACGATTGACGCAGTAAAAAATTCATTTTATGAAGGGGAAAAGGAACGTTTTCTGTCCTGGCCGGAATTTCTGTTCTGGCAGGCCGGGTATATCAGAAAACGGTGGTGGCTGGGACAGATGGCCGTGCTGGCGATGATGTGGTGGCTGATGAAAACATCGGGAAGCGGCCGCTATGCGCAGCGGAGCATGGGAGTGATGGCCTGCGTGTTTGCGGTCATGCTGATACCGGAGCTGTGGAAGAACCGCAGCAATCAGTCGATGGAAATCGAATGTGCCTCTTACTATTCGCTGAGGCAGATTTATGCGGCCCGTATGTTTCTGTTTGCCGCAGTGGACGTGCTGCTGCTCGGTGTTTTCTTTGGAGCAGCGACAACGGCGGCCCGGGTTACTGTCTGGGAAGCGGTTATACAGTTTTTCCTTCCCTTCAATGTCACGTGCTGTATCTGCTTTGGTGTACTTTGCAGCAGACGGTTTGGTTCCGAGTACGTGGCAGTAGGGCTCTGTATGCTTTGGGTAGCGGTCTGGGAATACATTATCCTGCGGGAAGAGATATATGGTGCGATTCATCTTCCCGTCTGGGGAGTGGCAGTGCTGTTGTCTTTATGCTGTCTGATTTTTATGGTGTGGAGGACGCTTGGAACGTGTGCGGATAATTATGAAGGAATGCTCTGGTATGAGCGAGCGGAGTGAGAGCGATGAATGACCGGCTGGAGAAAAAACGAGAGACCAGGGACGAAGAGAAGTCGAAGAATCCGGGATGGAGATGAGCCGAACAACCGGGATAGAAGGAAGAGATAGTAATTCGAGACAGGAGGAAAAAATGGAACTTCGATTAGAGCATGTTAAGAAAAAATTTCAGGATAATGTGGCAGTGGATGATGTGAGCTACACGCTTCACAGTGGCGTTTACGGGCTGCTGGGGGTAAATGGAGCGGGCAAAACAACGCTGATGCGGATGATCTGTACGCTGCTGCAGCCCACCGAGGGGCGGATCACCTTCGGGGGCAGGGATATTTTTGAGATGGGAGGGATGTACCGGAAGATCCTGGGATATCTGCCGCAGGATTTTGGGTTTTATCCCGATTTTACGGTGCAGGATTATCTGATGTACGTTGCGTCCATCAAGGGGCTGCGGCCGGTGGTGGCAAAAAAGCGCGTGAATGAGCTGCTTACACAGGTCGGCCTTGAGCGGGTAAAGAACCGGAAGATGAAGCGATGCTCCGGCGGCATGAAGCGCAGGGCGGGGATCGCCCAGGCTATGTTGAATGATCCGGCGATTCTCGTACTGGATGAGCCCACGGCGGGGCTTGATCCAAGTGAGCGTATCCGTTTCCGCAATCTGATCGCGGAGCTGGCGGCGGAGCGGCTGGTATTGCTCTCTACACATATCGTTTCGGATGTGGAGTACATTGCGAACGAGATCATATTGATGCAGGATGGGAGAATTTCCAATTCCGGCACGGTTGCGGAGCTGGCCGAAACGGTATCGGAGCGGGCTTGGAGCTGCCTGGTGCCGCAGTCCATGGTAGCTTCGCTGGAACGTCAGTATCGGATCTCCAACATAAAGACCGTCACGGATGGCGTGGAGCTTCGCATTCTGTCCAGGGAACAGCCGTGTTCCGGCGCAGTTTTGGAACCGATGACGCTGGAGGATATCTTTTTGTGCCATGTGGGTGATACTGTTACATCAGCAGAAATTGCTTCACATGAGGGCAGAAAACGATAAAGCCCGGGCCAGATCCCGTAAGAGATTCTGCTGCGGCGAAGGTTTTATATGACAGGGAAGGAGTAAAACTAATGCGGCAAAGATTTTATATGACAGGGAAGGAGTAAAACCAGTATGGTACGATATGAAATAAAAAAGGTATTTTCAAGGACGAGCAGTAAGATTGCGCTTGTGCTGCTGTTTGCATTGCTTCTGTTTGTCTGCAATTCAGCCATTCGCGCCGAATCATATACGAATGCGGAAGGAGAGACAGAGCAGGGAATCGCGGCGGTGCGGGCAATGATGGAGGACAAAAGAGAATGGGCCGGGCCTCTTGATGAAGCAGCGATCGTAAAGGTTATCCAGAGGAATAAGGAGCTTAGTATCAATCCGAATCCGAGTCAGGATGAGATAGAAGAGTGCAACCGGACATTTCACAAAAAAATCGGATTTTCAGACATCCGTCAGATGCTGATCTATTCATTCTGTGATTTTAATGAGTATGATTATTATGTACCGGATAAGCTGTTACCGGAGGATGCGAAGGATTTTTATACAAACCGGGTGAAGCATCTGAAGGAATGGATGGAGATGAAGGAAAATGAGGGGCTGATTTCGCAAAAGGAGCAGCAGTTTTTGATCAGGCAGTATGAGGCGATGGAACAGCCGATCTGGTATGAGCCTGTCGATGGCTGGAGCAATATGTTTGAACTCATGCCGATGCTGACCATGATCACGATGCTGACACTGGCCTTTCTGGTGGCGGGTATCTTTTCCAGCGAATTTCAGTGGAAGGCAAACGATGTCTTTTACTCTTCTTATTATGGAAGGAACAGGGCGATTTCCGCGAAGATCAAGGCTGGGCTGTTGATCGTGACCGTTATCTACTGGGTGCAGGTGCTTCTGTATTCAGCCATTGTTCTGGGCATTTACGGTATGGATGGCAAAGACTGTGTGATACAGATAAGCTTTTGGAAAAGCTTTTACAATATGACCTACGGGGAGCTGTATCTGCTGATGATCTTTGGCGGTTATGTGGGAACTCTGTTTTTCATGCTGCTCTGTATGGTGGTGTCGGCAAAGACGAAATCGGCGGTAATCGCGGTGATCGTACCGTTTGCGCTGTTATTTTTACCGGAGCTGCTGAAGGGAGCGGTGAACAGCAACGGAATCAACCGGATCATAAATATGATGCCGGGATTTCTGATGCAGATCAATATGGAGGTCCGGTACTTCAATCTGTTTGAGATCGGTGGGAAGATCGTCGGGGCGGTGGAGGTTCTTTTCCCGGTGTACCTCATGTTATGTGCTGTCTCTTATACACATCTCCGAGCCCACGAGACGGAGCTACATCT
>CAMTFT010000303.1 GCA_947071365.1 uncultured bacterium
TACACCTATTAAGTCGTCGGCAGCGTCAGATGTGTATAAGAGACAGGAGATGGTGGTATCAGATGGAGAAGTGACGGCGACGATCGTATTCAGCAGCCCGCATTACGATTACGTGCTGGTGGATGGGGAAAAGTACACAGCAGTCAATACGGAAGGAAATTCCACCTTTGAGATTCCGGTGAGCGCCTTCGACTTTAAGATGCCGATTACGGCAGATACTACGGCAATGAGTACACCGCATGAGATCGATTACACGCTGTATTTTGATTCAGCAACGATGGAAAAGGCAGAATAATGAAGAAAAAAGAGATGGAAAAAGGGATAAAAATGGTATTGCACTGCTGGCGAACCATACTACTGGCAGCGGCAGTGTGCTATATCATATCCGGAATTCTGGTGCAGGCAGAGGAGCAGACAGGAGCAACGGTGCAGGCGGAAGATCAGACTGCGGATGGCATATCTGAGACGGAGATTTCAATGGAAGGTCAGAACCCGCAGGAAACGTGGTGCGGCCTTACGTATGACCACAGCATGGAGCTTTTGTATGCACAGCAGTTTCAGGTGGATTATTTTGAAGGGGGTTACACCCGTATCGCGATCGGAGAGGATGGATGCTTCCTGCTGGTGCCGGAAGATGGTGAGATACCGTCTTCTCTGGAGCCCGATGTGACAGTTCTGCAAAAGCCGGTGCAGAATATTTATATGGTAGCAACCTCTGCGATGGATCTGATCAGTTCACTGGATGCGCTGGATGCAGTCCGGCTGTCCGGCACAGATACGGATGGCTGGTATGTGGAAGATGCGAAGAAAGCCATGGAAGACGGCAGAATCGTATATGCAGGAAAGTACAGCGCACCGGACTACGAGCTGATTCTTGCGGAAGGGTGTTCTCTGGCGGTTGAATCGACGATGATCTACCACAACCCGGAGGTGAAGGAAAAGCTGGAGGAATTTGGTATCCCGGTACTTGTGGAGCGATCCAGCTACGAACCTCATCCGATGGGAAGAACGGAATGGATCAAGCTGTATGGCGCGTTGCTTGGGATGGAAGAAAAGGCACAGGAAGTATTTGATGCTCAGGTCGCCCGGGTGCAGGAGCTGGAGTCCGCAGATAAGACCGGGAAGACAGTAGCGTTTTTCTATATCAGCTCCAACGGATACGCAAATGTCCGGAAGTCAAACGACTACGTGTCGGAGATGATTGCTCTGGCGGGCGGTACGTATATTTTTGGGGATCTGGGTGACGATGAGAACGCATTATCCACGGTGAACATGACCATGGAGGAATTTTATGCCGGAGCAAAGGATGCGGACTGCATTATTTATAACAGTACGATTGACGGAGAGATCCATACGATGGATGAACTGCTGGACAAGAGCCCTCTTTTGAAGGATTTTAAGGCGGTGCAGGAAGGAAATGTGTGGTGTACCGGGAAAAATCTGTTTCAGGAGACGACGAGCCTCGGTGATATGATCGTGGACATTCATACGGTTCTGACGCAGGAGGACGTTTCGGAGGACGGGCTGAAGTTCCTCCACAGGGTAGCGGCGGAGTAGAGAAGATAAGAGGACACAGATATGAACAAGAAAGCATACGCCAGATATACGGCTTCCTTTGTGGTACTGCTTGTGCTGTCACTGGTGCTGCTGGTCTGGAACATCAATTCCGGCAGCGTGAAGCTGTCTGTCGGAGAGATATTCCGCATCATTTTTCAAAGGAGCGGGGACGAGACATCCTACAATATCATATGGCAGATTCGGCTTCCGAGAATTCTGGCCGCCATTATTCTGGGGGGAGCGCTTTCCGTATCGGGATTTCTGCTGCAGACCTTTTTCGGCAATCCGATCGCGGGGCCCTTTGTGCTGGGTATTTCATCCGGTTCAAAGCTGGTGGTATCACTGGTGATGGTTTATCTGCTGGGAAGGTCGATCATTATCAGTTCCGGCGGCATGATCCTTGCCGCGTTTGCAGGGGCAATGATCTCCATGGGCTTCGTTCTTCTTGTGTCCCGAAAGGTGAAAAGCATGTCCATGCTGGTCATCAGCGGAGTTATGATCGGGTATATCTGTTCTGCGGTGACGGATTTTGTCGTCACCTTTGCGGACGATTCCAATATTGTGAATCTGCACAACTGGTCGCTGGGAAGCTTTTCCGGTATGACATGGAACAATGTGGCTGTCATGGCAGTGGTGGTGGGGATCACCATTTTGATTACCTTTTTTATGTCCAAACCGATCGGAGCATACCAGCTCGGTGAGGTGTATGCGCAGAATCTTGGTGTGAATATAAAGGCATTCCGCGTGGCGCTGATTTTGATTTCCAGCATACTGTCAGCCTGTGTTACGGCTTTTGCCGGGCCGATCTCCTTCGTGGGGATCGCGGTGCCGCATCTTGTGAAGAGTCTTCTGAAAACGGCCAAACCCATCCTGGTGGTTCCGGCCTGTTTTCTCGGCGGAGCGGTATTCTGCCTGTTCTGTGATCTGATTGCCAGAACCGTTTTTGCGCCGACAGAGCTCTCCATCAGCTCCGTGACGGCGATTTTCGGCGCTCCGGTGGTAATTTATATTATGGTACGGAGGCAGAAATCGGTATGACGGAGAAAAAGGAGTATTATTTTCATACGGAAAAAATGACGGTGGGCTACGACGGAACTCCACTGATCCGTGAAATAGAGATGAAGGTGAACCGCGGTGAGATTCTGACGCTGATCGGCCCGAACGGCAGCGGAAAATCCACGATCCTGAAAAGTATTACGCGTCAGCTTAAAACGATTGGCGGAACTGTGTATCTTGACCGGACATCGCTGCAGCGTCTGTCAAATAAAGACCTGTCACAGAAGCTGGCTGTGGTGCTTACGGAGCGTATGCGCTCAGAGCTGATGACGTGTGAGGATATCGTGGCAACGGGCAGGTATCCGTATACCGGAAGGCTGGGGATACTGACGGACGAAGACCGGAAAAAGGTGTGGGCTGCCATGGAGATGGTACATGCTCTGGATCTGAGGGAACGGGATTTCAACGCCATCAGTGACGGGCAGAAGCAGCGGATACTGCTGGCCCGGGCGATCTGTCAGGAGCCGGAGATCATTGTCCTCGACGAGCCAACCTCTTTTCTTGACATCCGCCATAAGTTGGAACTGCTGTCGATTCTGAAGCATATGGTATCGCAGAAAAATGTCGCGGTCATCATGTCACTGCATGAGCTGGACCTGGCTCAGAAGATTTCTGATTTCGTGATGTGCGTCCATGGAGAATACATTGACAAGGCCGGAACACCGGAGGAAGTATTTACGTCGGATTATATCCGGGAGCTATACGGCATTACGGAAGGCAGCTACAATGCAAGCTTTGGCTGTGTGGAGATGGCCGGAAGCAGGGGTGACCCGGAGGTGTTCGTGATTGCCGGAGGAGGCAGCGGAATCCCTGTCTTCCGAAGGCTTCACCGGATGAATATTCCATTTGCAGCCGGGGTGCTGCATACGAATGATATCGATTATGAGGTGGCAAAGGCGCTGGCATCGCGGGTGATTGCGGAGACGGCCTTTGAGCCGGTTGGCGAGGCACAGACAGAGAAAGCACTGAAAATTATGGAAAGATGCGGAAAAGTCATCTGCTGTCTGGAACACTTCGGAACGATGAATGCCGGGAATATGCGGCT
>CAMTFT010000304.1 GCA_947071365.1 uncultured bacterium
TACACCTATTAAGTCGTCGGCAGCGTCAGATGTGTATAAGAGACAGCCATGCATAAAAATATGAGGAGGACAAAAACATGAACGCAAAAAAAATGATGGCGTGTGTGCTTTCTGCATCGATGGCGGCAGGCCTGATGGGAGCAGTTACATCAAGCGCTGATGAGGTAAGAGACGTGACTTTGACCGTATGGGGTCCGCAGGAGGATCAGGAGCCGAGAGAGGGTTATGACGAAGGTATCCTGGCATCTATGTGCGAGAGCTTTAATGAAGCGCATCCTGAGTGGAACATCACCTTCAAATACGGCGTATGCGGTGAGGATGTGGCAAAAGATGAGGTGACAAAGGATGTGGATGCTGCGGGCGATGTCTATATGTTTGCGAACGACCAGCTTCCGGTGCTCGTAGGTGCGGGTGCGATTGCAGAACTCGGCGGAACGAACCTGGAAACAGTGCAGTCTTCCTATTCAGAGTCAATGGTAAATACCGTTACCTATGAGGAGGGCGTATTTGGTGTTCCGTACGCATACAACGGATGGTTCATGTTCTATGACAAGAGTAAATTTACTGAGGAAGAGGTAAAGGATCTGGATGTCATGATGGCGAAAGATCTTGGCGAAGATGTGACGAATGTGATGTTCTGCCTTGGAAATAACTGGTATATTCCGGCATTCTACTACGGTGTCGGCGGCACTTTGTTTGGAGAGGACGGCACAGATGGAACGGCAGGATGTGACTTTGATGACGAGAAGGGACTTGCAGTGACAAATTACCTGATCGATCTCGCTGCAAATCCGAAGTTTGCAAACCAGTCCAACGAAGAAGCCGGGAAAGCAATTACGGCATTTGAAGAAGGAAAGCTTGGAGCATTCTTTACCGGTTCATGGGACAGAGAGGCGATCGAAGCAGCGCTTGGTGAAAATTTCGCATGCGCGGCCTGCCCATCCTTCAAGGCTGGCGATTATGAAGGAACCATGAAGTCTTTCGCAGGTTCCAAAGCGATTGGCGTAAATCCGACCTGCACGGATATGGATGTTGCAGTTGCGCTGGCTATTTACCTTGGAAATGCTGACTGCCAGGCGGTTCGTTATCAGGAACGCGGCGTGGTTCCGCTTGACTCCGAAGGTTTGGACGATGTGATGCTGACAGCGATTACCGATACTGTAAACAATACTTCCGTTGCACAGCCGCTTGTACAGGAAATGAACAACTGGTGGTCACCGGCGGAAGCGTTTGGCAAGGCAATCGTAGCAGGTGAAGTAAACCACGACAATGCGCAGGAGAAGCTGAGCACATTCATAGGCAATGTAGTGTCCGGAGCAGAACTGGAGTAATGGCATAACAGGAAAAGGATAATATACCCTACGCGGGCCGTCAGACCTCCAAAGACAGAGGATGGCGGCCCGTGCCATTAAAAAGAGGGAGATTCAGACAATGGCAAAAAATAAGAAGAAAGTAAAGGAATTTCAGGAGTGCGTACCTGTCCGGACAGCTTTTGCGAAAGGAAACGGTGCAGTGAAATTTGGCGCTGTTTTGATGGGCGCCGGCAATTTTGGCAATCGCCAGCCGATACAGGGACTTCTGTTTCTAGGCGTGGAAGCTGCTTACATACTGTACATGATCTTTTTTGGAATCGACTCGATTGCAAATCTGATCACGCTCGGTACAAAAACACAGGAAAAGGTATTTAACGAGGCGACGCAGGTATACGAATATCTTCCTGGGGATAATTCGCAGCTTTGCCTGCTGTACGGCGTGGTGACGATTTTTGTGACACTTGGTTTTATCCTCCTTTGGCGGTCATCCCTGCGAAGCGGTTACCGCGGACAGTGTGACAGAGAGCGATACGGACATTCAAAAAGCTTCCGGGAGGTGCTTGCGGAGCTGAAGGATAAGAAACTGCACAATCTGCTGATGACCGGTCCGGTCATGGGTATCCTTCTGTTTACGGTCATGCCGCTGGTCTTCATGATCCTGATGGCATTCACGAATTACGACCGGGATCATCTGCCGCCGGGAAATCTGTTTGACTGGGTCGGCATCCGGAATTTCGGGCGTGTGCTGAGTGCGAACGGAGATCTCGGCCGTACTTTCTGGCCGGTACTTGGATGGACGATCGTATGGGCAGTTTTCGCAACGTTCCTGAATTATTTTCTCGGCATGCTGCTGGCTATCGTGATCAACAGGAAAGACACAAAGCTCAAGGGCATGTGGCGTTTTTTCTTTGTATTGACGATCGCGATCCCGCAGTTCGTGTCGCTTCTGATCATGCGCACCATGCTGCAGGAGCACGGCGCATTCAATCTGATTCTGAAGGAACTGTTTCATATGGGGGCACTTCCATTTCTGTCCAATGCGACCTGGGCGCGTGTGACGGTCATCATCGTAAATCTGTGGGTGGGTATTCCGTTTACCCTGATCTCCGTGACCGGCATTTTACAGAACATTCCTTCGGAGCTCTACGAATCAGCAAAGCTGGACGGCGCAAGCCCGTTTCGTACCTTTGTCAGCATTACGCTGCCATATATGATGTTTGTCATGACGCCACAGCTTATTGTGACTTTCTCACAGAATGTCAATAACTTTAATGTCATATTCCTTGTGACGAACGGAGACCCGGCCTGCGATACGTATTACCGCGGTACAGCGGGCAAGACAGATCTGCTGATTACCTGGCTGTATAAGCTGACGATCGATAACAAGGATTACAACCTTGGAGCGGTGATCGGTATTCTCTGTTTTATCATACTGGCAACCCTTTCTTTGATCACATATAGAAGAACCGCATCCTACAAAAATGAGGAGGAATTTTCATGATGAAGAATGGAGGCTCAGCAAAGGCAAGAAAAAGAATAACAAATATTATAGTACACGCATTCCTTACGGTTCTGTCTGTGATATGGCTTTTCCCCGTATTTTGGGTGGTCATGCTCTCCTTCCGTGAGCAGAAGGGACAGTACATCACCTCCTTTTGGCCGAACAAACTGACAATGAATAACTATATCAAGCTGTTTACAGAAACGGGTGTTTTTAATTTTCCGCGCTGGTTTGCGAACACACTGCTTGTATCGGTGTGCTCCTGTCTTGTGACAACGTTTTTCGTACTGGCGACATCGTACTGCTTCTCGCGCCTGCGCTTTAAAATGCGCCGGCCATTCATGAATGTGGCGCTGGTGCTTGGCATGTTCCCGGGTTTTATGGCAATGATCGCCGTCTATTACATTCTGAAGGGTTTTGGAATGACAGAGGGTAATCTGATCTACGTTGCGCTCATTATGGTGTATTCCGGAGGCGCCGGACTGACCTACTATATCGCAAAAGGATTTTTTGATACGATTCCGCGTGCGATAGACGAGGCGGCCATGATCGACGGTGCATCGCGCTGGGTAATCTTCAGTAAGATTATTATGCCTCTTTCAAAGCCGATCGTCGTGTACACGATCCTGAAAGCGTTCATGGATCCGTGGCTGGATTTCATTTTTGCAAAGGTTATCGCCGGAGCTGACCCGAACTACTATACGGTATCCATCGGCCTTTATACGATGCTGAACAAAGAGAACATTATCAACTGGTATACGCCGTTCGCGGCCGGAGCAGTATGCGTATCCTGTCTCTTATACACATCTGACGCTGCCGACGACTTAATAGGTGTA
>CAMTFT010000305.1 GCA_947071365.1 uncultured bacterium
AGATGTAGCTCCGTCTCGTGGGCTCGGAGATGTGTATAAGAGACAGAAATACGGGCTGTCTCAGATTGAAGCGGACATCCTGCTTTTTCTGAAAAACAATCCGCAGTGCAACACGGCTACTGACATTGCCGCTGTCCGCGGCCTGGCAAAGCCGAATATTTCCACTGCGCTGGAACATCTGCGGCAGCGCGGCTTTCTGACTGTAGAAAAAGATCCGCTCAGCCGCCGTACCAACCGCATCACCCTGCTGGAGGAGGGACTTCTGCCCGCCGGGGAGCTTACCGTCTGCCAGACAGACTATTTTTCCGGAATGCTGGAGGGCATATCCGACGATACCATACAGACTGTCCGTGAGTTTTTTCTGCGGACGAATCAAAACATTACAGCCATGATACAAACATCAAAATATAACGCGAAACAGGAGGAAACTACACATGTTGACTAAATTCATTGTTTGTTTTATTGCAGGAATCGGTGCCGGCCTCGGAACCGGATTTGCCGGAATGAGTGCCGCGGCCGTCATCAGCCCCATGCTGATCACATTTCTTGGCATGGCGCCCTACGAGGCTGTCGGAATTGCGCTGGCAAGTGACGTGCTGGCCAGCGCCGTTTCCGCCTACACTTACGGAAAAAACAAGAACCTCGACATCAAAAACGGCCTGGTGATGATGGCCGCCGTTCTCGTCTTCACTGTAGTCGGCAGCTACGTATCCAGTATCGTTCCCAGCACCACCATGGGAGGATTTTCCACCTGCATGACGCTGCTGCTCGGTATCAAATTCATTGTCCGCCCGGTCATGACAACGAAAGAATCCATGACCGCCAGCGATCCAAAAACGCGCTTTATAAAAGCAGCCGCCAGCGGCTGCATCGTAGGATTCATCTGTGGATTTGTAGGCGCAGGAGGCGGCATGATGATGCTTCTGCTGCTGACCAGTGTACTCGGTTACGAATTAAAAACGGCCGTGGGCACCAGCGTGTTCATTATGACCTTTACAGCTTTCACGGGAGCTGCCAGCCATTTCATGATTGGCGGCAGGCCGGATACAGCCTCCTTCATTTTCTGCATCTTAAGTACGCTGCTGTGGGCAAGAATTGCCGCCCGCTTTGCAAATAAGGCGGAGCCGAAGACGCTGAACCGTGCTGTGGGTATTGTGCTGACGGTGCTCGGGGTTGCTATTCTTGCTGTAAATTTCTTTTCATAAAATTCCGGCCCCAAAGGCACAGTAGCCCTGCTGGCAAATACATTGCATTCAACCAGTGCTAAAAGGCGGTCTCGTTCAGAAGTATCCCAGAGAAGAACCTATAGGGGGGTCCACTCTGAGATATTTCTGAACGAGACCGCCTTAACTTAATAGCAGGACTGCTTCTGTTTTATTTCCGTGATATCTTTTCCCGGCTTCTCTTATTCACATCCAACCGGATCCATTTATACAGCGTCGCACTGAGCGGCACCCCGATCAGCATCCCCGGCACACCCATCAGGCCGCCGCCCACAGTCACCGCCGCCAGCACCCAGATGCCCGGAAGGCCGATGGAGCCTCCGACAACCCTCGGATAGATCACATTTCCCTCCACCTGCTGAAGAATCACAAGGAATACGAGAAAAACGAGAGCCTTTAACGGGCTGATCGTCAAAATCATAAACGCTCCGAGGATCGCACCGATATACGCACCCATTACAGGAATGAGGGCGGACACCCCGACGATCACACCGATCATCAGCGCATACGGCAGCCGCAGGATAAACATGCCGACACCGCACAGCGTTCCCAGGATAAATGCCTCCAGAACCTGTCCGCTGATAAAGCTCGTAAATGTGTCATGTGCCAGATGAAGGAATTCCTCCGCTACGCCGCGCCACTTCTGCGGCAGGTATACGCCGGCCGCCTTTTTGATCTGACGCTTCAGATTTTCCTTCTGGAACAGCATATAGATCGCGAAAATCACTGCCACGACTCCCGTGATCGTAAAGGACGCGATCAGATTTGCTACAGAGAATGCGGAAGTAAAGATACTGCCGATCCCCCTCGACAAAATACCGCTCAGCTTGTTATACAGGTCATTCCAGTCGATCTTCAGACTGTTGACAAATTCCTGGATCTGCGAAAATCCTGCCTGCGCCGCCAATGCGGACAACCATTTCTGGAAACGGACGAATGCCTTCGGTATATCTTTCGTCAGTACGTAAATCGAATCTCCCAGCGCCGGAACTACCAGCAGGATGAGAAATACGGCAACGAACAGCACAATAAAAATGCTGGCAAATACACAGACGGGCCGCCGCGTCCGCCCCACCCACGCATCCTTTCTGTGCGGAAAATAGATCCGCTCCAGTTTTTTCATCAGAATATCCAGAACATAGGCTATGGCAAATCCAAACCACAGCGGCTTCAGCGTGTCAAACAGCAGCACAATGAGGCTAAAAACAATGTCCGAGTATTTCACACAGAGACATGAGGCTATAGCCAGCACGGCAATTTTTATCCAGTTCTTATTCATGTTACCTACCTCCCTGTCTTTTTAATCTTCGTGTATCCAGTCAAGATATCTCCGGATATTCTGTTCGTATCCATTTTCAGATGGTTCATAAAATTTCCGCCCCACCAGCGCATCCGGAAGATACTGCTGCTTTGAGAAATGCTTCGGAAAATCATGGGCGTATTCATAGCCGATACCCTTTCCAAGCTTCTTTGCGCCCTTGTAATGGCTGTCGCTCAAATGCACCGGCACAGCCGCCGGTTTTTCCTTTACAGCCTCCATCGCCGCAAAGATAGCATTTGTCGCAGAATTGCTCTTGGGTGCAGTTGCCACATAAAGCGCCGCCTGAGCCAGGATCAACTGCGCCTCCGGCATACCGACGCGCTCCACCGCCTGCGAAGCCGCCACTGCCACCTGCAGCGCCTGCGGATCAGCATTTCCCACATCCTCAGACGCACAGATCATGATCCTTCGTGCTATAAAAGTCACGCTCTCCCCGGCATACAGCATCCGGGCGAGATAATAGACGGCCGCATCCGGATCCGACCCGCGCATACTTTTAATGAATGCAGAAATCGTATCGTAATGATTGTCCCCGTCCTTGTCATACCGGACGACGCGCTTCTGGATACACTCGGAGGCCACATCCAGCGTAATGCGGATTTTTCCGTCTGCCCCCGGCGCTGTCGTAAGCACGCCAAGCTCCACCGCATTGAGCGCTGCTCTGGCATCCCCTCCCGCGATATCCGCAAGAAATTCCGCCGCGTCCTCGTCAATTTCCGCTCCGTACGCGCCCATGCCCCGCTCCGTATCGTAAACGGCCCGTTCTATCAGAACTCGTATATCCTTCTTCTCCAGAGGCTTCAGCTCGAAGATCACAGACCTGGAAATCAGAGCGCTGTTCACCTCAAAATATGGATTTTCCGTGGTGGCTCCTATCAGGATCAGCGTGCCATCCTCCACGAAGGGAAGCAGATAATCCTGCTGGCTCTTGTTGAACCTGTGAATCTCATCCACAAAGAGTATCGTCTTCTTTCCGTACATGCCGAGATTGTCCTTCGCCGCTTTTACGACCTCTTCCATGTCCTTTTTCCCGGCTACGGTTGCGTTGCTGTCTCTTATACACATCTCCGAGCCCACGAGACGGAGCTACATCGCG
>CAMTFT010000306.1 GCA_947071365.1 uncultured bacterium
ATGTAGCTCCGTCTCGTGGGCTCGGAGATGTGTATAAGAGACAGGGAGAAAACGAATGAATATACGAAAAGCGACAGCCCGGGATCTCTCCAGAATTGCTGAGATCCTGGTCTTTGTAAAACGAATAAAATATCGGCCGATATTAAAAATGATGATTATTCCTTTAATGAGCTGCAGGTGATAGCGGTAGCGGAAGAGTACGCAGCGCCTGAAATTCTGGATCACATATGGGTCTATGATGATGGAATCGTGAAGGGGATGATCCATATTGAAAATGAGGAAATCAGGGAATTGTACGTTGATTACTTTTTCCAGAATCAGGGCGTGGGAGCTGAACTGATCGAATTTGCAAAAAGAGAATTCCATGTGAGATTTTTATGGGCGCTGGAAAAAAATAGTGATGCGATCCGTTTTTATGAAAGACATGGTTTTCACAGAACGGATGCTAAGAAATTTGAAGAAGGTACAACGGAGTATCTCATATTGCTGGAGCGTTAGACTTCTGTTGGCAGTGCGGCAGAAGGAACAGAGGATGACGGAGATTTTGTGACAAGTGAAATTTTGTCTGCGAAAAAATTTAAGGAGATGTGTGCCCATGAAAATTGACCGTCTGATTGGGATTTTATCAATATTGCTGCAAAGAGAGAGGGTGACGGCGCCCTGGCTGGCGGAGCGGTTCGAGGTGTCAAGGCGGACGATCAACCGGGATATTGAGGATCTGTGCAAGGCAGGAATTCCAATCGTAACGGCGCAGGGGGCGAATGGCGGAATTTCTATCATGGAGGGATACACCATTGAACGTACGTTGCTGACTTCTTCCGATATGCAGGCGATCCTGGCGGGACTTCGCAGCCTTGATTCGGTCAGCGGCACGAACCGGTACGGACAACTGATGGAAAAGCTTTTGGCAGGTTCTTCCGGGCTCGTGACAGGAGATGAAACGATGCTGATCGATCTTTCCTCCTGGTACAAAAGTACGCTGGCACCGAAAATTGAACTGTTTCGCGGGGCAATAGAGCGAAAGGAGCTGGTCGCCTTTGATTATTGTTCTCCAAAAGGCGAGAGCAGAAGAAGTATAGAGCCGTATTATCTCGTATTCCACTGGGCTACCTGGTATATATGGGGCTGGTGCAGGTCGCGGGAGGATTTTCGGATGTTCAAACTGAACAGGATGACACAGCCGCAGCGTACGGGGGAGCGGTTCGAAGGACGGCCCGTTCCTTTGCCAGATCTGTCTGCAGAGCGTGTCTTTCCGGTAAAATTTCATGCGAAGATACGTTTTGCACCGGAATATAAATGGAGGCTCATGGAAGAGTTCGGGGAGGACAGCTTCGAGGAAGAACCGGAGGGCACATTGCTGTTTCAGGCAGGATTTACAGATCGAGCAAATCTTCTTGAATGGGTACTGACCTTCGCAAATGGCGCAGAGCTGCTGGAGCCGGAAGAAATGAGATGGGAGCTGGCAGAGATCGGCAGGAAGATGTGGGAGACATATCGCCTGTGAGATGCTGCCTGCGAAATGCTGCCTGTGAGATGATGCCCATGAGATGCTGCCTGTGAGATGATGCCTGTGAGATGATGCGTGCGAGATGCTGCCTGTGGCAGAAAATCTTCCGACGGGACTGGAAGGCAGGGAATTCCACAGAATATTTGATCGAAAAGATTTTACTGAGAAAGGAAGGGGATAAGTGATGGCATTTGACTACAAGAAGGAATATACGGAATTTTATTTGCCGCCCAGGAAGCCGGGAATCATAGAAATTCCGGCTATGAATTTTATCGCGGTGCGTGGAAAGGGCAACCCGAATGAGGAAGACGGCGAGTACAAGCAGGCAATCGGCCTGTTGTATGGGATTGCTTTTACGATAAAAATGAGTTATAAAGGAAGTCATAAGATAGAGGGATATTTTTCCTATGTGGTGCCGCCGCTGGAGGGCCTTTGGTGGCAGGAGGGTGCAGGTCAGATCGACTATAGCCGCAAAGAAGAGTTTCAGTGGATCGCCATGATGCGCCTGCCGGATTTTGTCACGAAGGAAGTGTTTGACTGGGCTGTGGCGGAGACAGAGGCGAAAAAGAAAGCGGATTATTCCAAAGTGGGATTTTTTGCGTACGCGGAGGGAATGTGTGTGCAGTGTATGCACGTAGGCCCGTATGACGATGAACCGGCTACGATCTCCATGATGGATGAATTTGCAAAGGCGCAGGGCTATGAAGTGGATTTTGCACAGGGACGGTATCATCATGAGATATACCTGGGTGATCCGAGGAGGACAGCGCCGGAGCGCCTTCGCACGGTAATTCGTCATCCGGTGAGGAAGAAGAAAGCCTGAGAGTATCTTCGCACGGTAATTTGCTATCCGGTCAGAAAAAAGTGGTCTGAGAGCACCGGAGAGTTAAGTTGCGCACCGGAGAAATAAAAAAACGGTAGGTTGTTGTATGCTGTACGATAAGGATATCAGGGAGCCTCTTTTTGATTTTCTGGAGGAGAGGTACGAAAAAGCGAGGATTATAGAAGAAAAACAGATGGGCAGATCCAGGGCGGATGTCATGATGGTGCTGCCGGATGCCCTGGTGGGAATCGAAATCAAAAGTGATGCCGATACGTATGCCCGGCTGGCGCGGCAGGTAAAGGATTACGACCGCTTTTTTGATTACAATTACGTTGTGGCAGGCTCCACTCATGGACTGCATATCGGGGAACACGTGCCGTCCTGGTGGGGAATCATCACTGTGGAGGAGGATGGCGGAAACGCGGATTTTTATGTGCTCCGGCATCCGTTAATCAATCCGAAGCTGGACTGGAAGCGAAAGATGAGTATTCTGTGGAAGTCGGAGCTGGCCCAGATCCAGGAATGGAACGGTCTCCCGAAATACAGCAATAAGAGCAAGGCATTTGTCGCAGACAAGCTGCTCCAGAGAGTTTCCGGAGAGGTGCTGGGCCGCCAGGTCAGTGATGTACTGTTTGAGCGGGATTATACCCAGATAGGCCGGTAGATGTTAAATTCGACCAATCTTCTATGTCAGTGATTAGCTGAATTGTAACGGTAACAGCATAGTTTGAGCCGCAATCCCGGAAAAGTAATTGCTTTTTGCAGGGGGATGTGATATACTCTGCACAGTCAAATGAGGTGGACGATCCGCCGCATCGTTTGAGAAAATGAAAAAGAAAGGCTCACGTTCCAGAACGTGTACAGGTGAAGAAATGTTCAGATAATCTTATTTGGTACGAAACAGACAGTTATTTTATGAGCCTGCCGACAGGTTTGTTTGCGTATGCCAGATAAGAGCAGCGGAGTAGCCGCTGAAGCAGATGAGTGGACATTTTGGAGCCTTTTGATTTAGAATAGGTTTCTTTTTGTGTGAAAATCTGTTTTCGGCTGCGGAAGCAGATTTTTTTCATGATAGGAGGAATTGTTATGTTGCAGATTAAGAATCTGAACATTGTACACAAAAAAGACCTGCATACGATAATTGAAAATTTTTCGTTTGTATTAAATCCCGGGGACAGGGCCGTTATGATAGGAGAAGAGGGCAATGGAAAATCCACATTGCTGAAATGGATCGTGGATCCGGTGCTGGTGGAGCCGTATGCGGAGGCAGAGGGCGAGCGGATATGTACCGGGGAAAAGCTGGGTTATC
>CAMTFT010000307.1 GCA_947071365.1 uncultured bacterium
TGTATAAGAGACAGCTGGAGGTCATGGCAAAGGGACTGGCGGATAAGAATATTATTACGATGATTCTGATCTTCCTGACTGCCGGTGCGTTTGTCGGCGTGGTGGGGAGGAGCAGCGCGGAGAGTGTGGCGTATTTTATGCTCTCTCTGATTCCGGCAAGATTTGCGGTGGCCGTGCTGTTCGTGGTATCCTGCTTTGTGTCCACGGCCATGGGAACCTCTGTTGGGACGATTACGCTGATTACGCCGATTGCAGTGGCGGTCGCCTCGGCTTCCGGGTTTGACCTGCCGCTGTGCGTGGGCTCTGTGATGGGCGGCGCCATGTTCGGGGATAACCTGTCTTTTATCTCGGATACTACGATTGCGGCATGTAACGGTCAGGGCTGCGCTATGAAGGACAAGTTTCGCGAGAATTTCGGGATTGCCCTTCCGGCAGCGCTTGTGACACTTGTACTGATTCTCGTGATGTCGCTCGGTACAGATCTGAACGGGGCGGTATCACAGGATTATAATCTGGTTCAGATCATTCCGTATGTCCTCGTCCTGATCGGAGGGATCATCGGTATCAACGTGTTCGTGGTTCTTTTGATTGGTATCGTATCCGGAGCGATCATCATGCTCGCAGCGGGGCAGATCGCCCCGGTGGATCTGATCACCAATATGGGTTCCGGCGCAGCCGGAATGTTCGAGACGAGTATGGTCGCGATCCTGGTGTCCGCGATGTGCGCCCTTATCCGTGAAGGCGGCGGTTTTGAAGCGTTGCTTCTGGCGATCCGCAGAGTATTCAGGGGCAAAAAAGGCGGACAGATTGGAATGGGGCTTCTGGTAGGTATTATGGATATCGCTACCGCCAATAATACGGTTGCCATTGTGATGGCAAATCCGATTGCTGCGGAAATGGCGGAGGAATACGATATTACGCCGAGAAAATCGGCCTCTATTCTGGATACGTTTTCCTGCGTGTTCCAGGGCGTGATCCCGTACGGAGCACAGATGCTGGTGGCGCTGTCGGCAGTGAATGAGCTGGGGCATGAGCTGTCAGCGTTCGATGTGATCCCGAAGCTGTTTTACCCGGCGCTGCTGCTAATAAGCTCACTTGTTTTCATCTTTCTTATCCCGGAAAAACGCATCAGATTCCGCAAAAGCGGAAGATAAACTCCATCCGCCCCCTGCGTTTGAGCAGATATTCTTCGTGGGTTCTTGCACCCCAGGAATCGTCGCCCCCGACACCCATCTGGCCCAGGGCGGCGCGTACCACGGTGTAGTGGACGGGAGGAAGCTCATACGCGTGGGCGGCGTTTTCAAGCTCGTGGGCGGTGTAGGGAAGCGCAGAAAAATCCATATTGTTTCCGGTAAACAGAAGGCCGCGGCCGCGTCTGTCTGTCACCTTCGCCCAGCGGACTCCTGTTTTGTTGCCGCATTCCTGCGGCACGAGATAGCGGGCCAGGTTGTCAGCTACGTGGTTGCTGTAAATTCCAAGTCTTGCACCTGTCTGGCGGTCGCTGTACGTTTCCTGAGGCTCCAGGCCGTACCACTGCACCGTGTCATAATCGGCATCCAGCTTCATGGTGCATCCGAATACCGGCATATCGCCAAGTTCCTCTACCGGATCGTAGATCAGCTTTACCTGCACGGTGCCGTCACCGAATACGGTGTATTCTATCTGGCAGGAGGCAGCGGGCGCTGTCGGGAGCTGATACGTGTAGGTCACTACAGCACAGTTTTCTTTGATCTCAAGAGTCGGCGTGGTGGATGATTTTGCATACATGGAGGCAAGCTTCCACTGTCCATAACGGCCCATCATATAATTTCCCATATCATTATCAATCGGCGCACGCCAGAAATCCGGCATCGGAACGCTTTTCAGCAGCTCTTTTTTGCCGTAGCGGTAGGAGACAAGCCCACCCTTGGCAAAAGAGAACAGTGCATCGAAATGTTCGCCGTGGATGCCGATATTCTGATGCCCGCGAACCACTTCGAGCGGACTTTGGCAAAGCAATTCTCCGCAAAGCGATTCTTCACATGGCAATCCTTCATAAAGCGGCTTTTCCAGTTTGTTTTCTCCCTTGATTTGATATACATACTGCCCAAAGGCAACCTCATGCCCCCGCCCCGCCCAGATCGTATCCTTTTTTAAATGGAAGGAAACGGTGACACTGTATTCTCCATCATCTGGCTGCTTCCCGAAGGGAAGCGCAAGCTCTGACTCGCAAAGCGGCGGGACGGATGCTTCCATGCGTTCCCGGCGGATCGGGATGCCGTTCTTTTGCAGCGATACGAAACAGTCATAGACGGAGGTATCAGTGAACAGATTTTTATTGCGGATCAGGACAGTTTCCTCCTTCGGGAAGATCTGGATGCCCTGGTAGTTGTATTTGACGGTCTGCATCTTCGGGGATTCCTCCCGGTTTCCTCCGTACACGATACCGTTTCCGCTGAAATTGTAGTCGCTGGGGCGGTCATCGAAATCTCCGCCGTACGCTTCAAAGTCATTGCCGTATCTGTCCTTTTTCGTAATGGACTGGTCGATATAGTCCCAGATGAATCCGCCCTGATACAGCGGTTCCGTATCGGTGAGATCCGTATATTTGTGCATGGCCCCGCAGGAATTTCCCATTGCGTGAAGATATTCGCAGCAGATAAACGGTTTCCTGCGATCTTTCTGAAGAAATTCACGGATCTTTTCTGCCGGAGTGTACATCTGGCTTTCCATGTCGCTGGTATCGTTGTAGCGGCGGTCGTGGAATATTCCCTCGTAATGAACCAGCCGCGTGGGGTCCTGGCGGCGGAACTGCTGTGACATTTCATAGATGACCTTTCCGCCGAAGGATTCATTGCCGCAGGACCATATCAGGATCGAGGTGTGGTTCTTGTCGCGTTGATACATGGAATTGGCACGATCCAGCATGGCGTCCAGCCATTCCTCCCGGTCACAGGGAACAATAAAATCCATGCCTTCCGTACCCTGAACATACGGGTCCCAGGAACCGTGGGATTCCAGGTTTGTCTCGTCGATCACGTACAGGCCGTACCGGTCGCACAGCTCATACAGGAAGGAGTGGTTCGGGTAATGGCAGGTGCGGACGGCGTTGATATTGTTTCGTTTCATGGTGATGATGTCTTTTTCTGTCTCTTCATACGTCACAGCCCGGCCGGAAAGGGAACTGAAGTCGTGGCGGTTCACACCCTTAAATACGATGCGCTTTCCGTTAATGTGCATCATGTTGTCTTTCATTTCGAAACGGCGAAAGCCCACAAACTGGCGGATCACCTCTTTTACATTTCCCAAATCGTCGCTAAGCTCGATCCAGAGTTCATAAAGCTTCGGAGATTCTGCGCTCCAGAGCTGTGGTCTTTCTATCCGCACGGTGCTTTTTGCACAGCCAGTCGAAACGATGGTGCATTCGCGGGATTCACAGACCGGTTCACATCCGCCTGTCATTTCACCGGATATTTCCATTTCCCATGTACGTATCTCTGTATTTCCATCCATCAGGCGCAGCTTTGCCCTGCCGTTTCCTGTTGTGTGCAGCAATACTTCAAGGTCAGCATTTTGGTATTCATCATCGAGAATGGTGCGGATCCTGATATCCTGTGCGTGTACTTCCGGTATCGTATAGAGG
>CAMTFT010000308.1 GCA_947071365.1 uncultured bacterium
GAGATGTAGCTCCGTCTCGTGGGCTCGGAGATGTGTATAAGAGACAGATGTACCTACTGACTGTATTTCACGATCAGCATCTCCACCGCCAGCCGATCGCCCAGCCTTCCGGTCTTGACTGCCTCCTCCGAAGAAACACAGTCCTCCACAGCCTGCCGCAGCTCCTCCTTCTCGAACCGCTCCGCTTGGGCCAGGCTCCTTTTTGCTATAAACGGCGCAACACCGGCCCGGGATGCGATCGTGGCACTGTCAAGCCCCTGATCCCGCAGATCTTTTAGCTGCAGCATCTGATTGAACTGCCGGGCAATCAGGAAAAGGATCCTCATGGGCGGCTCTTTCAGAGACAGCAGATCGTAATACAGGTCAAGCGCCTCCTTCTGGCGCTTTTCCGCCAGAGCACGGATCATGTCGAACACCCTGCTTTCCGTAGTCACCGTACAGATGTCCTGCACATCCGCCGCCTCGATCGCATCCTTTCCATACGTATAGGAAAGCAGCTTCTCCAGCTCATTTGCGATATTTTCCATATCGTCGCCGGACTTCTCCATGAACAGCCGAAGCGCATCCCCCGTAATATTTTTCTGCTCTCTTTTCAGCATACCAAGGATCCAGGACTGCAGCGTCCGTGCGTCCTGACGCGCCAGCTCCACTACCCGCCCGTTCTGCTTCACTGCTTTGAACATTTTGCCGCGCTTGTCCACCTCATTTTCCACGAAAATGATAATCGTCTCCTGCGGCATCTTCGGCAGATACTCCGCCAGCTCTGCGCACGCATTTTTGAAAAATCCGCTCTGTTCCACGAGTATCAGCCGATGCTCAGCAAAAAAAGGCAGAGTCTCTGCCTGATCGATCATCTGCCGTACATCAATGCCCTTGCCCGCATACAAAGAGAAATTCATCGTATCATCCTCGGGCAGAATTGCTTTCCTCAATCTGTTCTTATACTGGTTTTTCAGGTACTCCTCCTCTCCGTAAAGAAGATACATTCGCCTGAAATTACCTGTTTTTATATCCTCGTTAAGATTTTTCATGATAAGGAATCCTTTCGCTCCCTCTTCTTCTTTGTCATCAGTCCGCCTATCCGTCCCGTCTCCTTGGCTGACAGTGATTTCCAGCCATGCTCCCGGACTTTTTCCAGAAGTCCCAGCTCCTCTGCGATCTCATATTTCATCTTGTCATCAGGGCTGAGCTCTTCCCATTTCAAACTGACTTTTTTCTTTTCCATGAACCGTTCATACTCCTTTCGTTCCTGCGACCTGTCACGATCCTGCGCCTCTTCTGGCAGGAATCAGCAGACTGATCGCATTTTTTAAAAGTATGACCGGTTCTCAGGGAATTATTCACTTTACAGTTAATTTTCAGCTTGGCAGCCTACATTTCATTCGGCATAAGAAGCGCCGCAAGAATATAAAATGCTACGCCTACAGACAAGAGTCCAAACAACACAAACACCAGACGCACTACAGTAGAATCAATTCCAAAATATTCTGCGATCCCACCGCAGACACCACATATTTTACGGTCTCTTTCAGATTTACAAAGCTTCTTCATTTTTCCTCCTTCCAGGCAGCAGCACCCCCTGCCTATTCCATGTCTATATTTTGTCCCTATTCTGCTTTTTTCTCTGCCACTCTTATTTATGCTTCAGGTCACGATTCGAACCACGCTCTGATTCATGTTCTGAATTGTACGCTGCGTCGTGGCTTTCCATCTCTTCATCATCACACGCTTCAAATTTCACCGCCACAGAGCCAACGCCACAGTCGATTTCTATTTTTTTGTCTGCACCGTTATCCACCTTTACGTCACTGCCCAGCTCCGAATAATGATGCTCCCCGACATCGACGCTTCCAACGCCGCAGTCAATATCATAATCAAAGTCCTGCTCCTGCCCGACCAGCAGCAGTTCTACTGAACCTACACCACCATCGATATCCACGCTTTTTTCGATATCGGCCCAAATATCACAGTCCCCAACACCACAGTCGATCTTCAGCTTTTCGCACCACAGGCTCCCCTCCAATGCGCACAGATCTCCAACCCCCGCATTGATCTGAACCTTCTCCAAAAGCTGTGACCTGGGAATCCGTATCTCCATCTCCGCATCCTTATTTCCAAAATTCAGGAAACTCCAGAAAGCCTGCCTGCAGCTCACCTCCAGCGTATCTCCGCTTTTCCGGCAGCGGAACCGTGACGGCACATCGTATCCGATCACCTTCCATTCCTTTGTATCACTTGGAATCAGTGTACATTTTGCTACCCCGACATCCAGTTTCAAGGATTCGACATCCGAATACGTCTCCTCGAAATTGATCCGCCCTGCTGAAACATCCTTCATGAAGGACCCGGCATCATCTGCCCAGTCCGTCACTCCATCCACCTCAAATCTTCCATCTGCCAGCGCCGTACGGAATTCCTCCATCCGAAACCCGGAGCAGAGGCTTACAATACCGAAAGCCCCTCCGGCTATCCCGAAGGCCAGCGCCAAAAACAGCAGCAGCTTTGTCATCCTCTTCATCGCGAAGCACCTCCCCTGCCGAAAATCCTGCGGACAGCACCGATGATCCAGCCGCAGCCCTTACGCATCAGCTCTATACTGAACCGGAACAGCCCCGGAGCAGCCGTACAGCAGCCCCATTTCGTCGCCACAGCAATCAGCATCGCCGCAGCCAGCATAAAAAATCCAAGGCTCATCCCCATCAGCCCGATGGGCGGCGTCACCAGATTCAGCGCTCCCCTGACGATCATCACCACTCCGCCGCAAAGAAGCCCCACAGTCGCCGCAAAGCCCCCAGCTATCAGCCCCAGAAGCCCGCCAAATATCCCGAACAGACCACCGGCAACAGCCGCAATAACAGAGAAACCTGCTGAAATAATACTGCCTGCCAGCGGAATCCCAAAGAAGATAAAAAGCAGTACCAGAAGCAGCCCATTTTTACGGTCATCCTCTTCTCTGTTCTTCTTTTTGCCTTTCTTCCGCCTCTTTCCCGTATTGTCGCTTTTCACGATCTCCGCATACTGATCCGGCACCTGATGATGCTCGTCAAAACGCTCATCGTAGTATCCGTGCTCTGTATATTCTCCGTGTTCCTTTTCACCTGCAAGACAGCTTTTCAGCTCAGCAGCAACTCTCTCCGGGCTGCCAATCTGCGCCAGAACCTCCGCTTCCCGTTCCGGGCCTGCCTCCTCAAAATAGTCCCGGTAATACTGCAGCGCCTCCTCGCGCTCTTCCTCCGGTATATCCTGCAGAAGGTATGCAAGCTCACGCAAAAAATATTCCTTATTCATAATCACTGCCTCCCCGGAGTATCATTGATATCTTGTAAGAGTAGCTCTGCCACTCCGCCCGATACATATTTAACTGCAATACTCCCTGCTCTGTCACCTTATAATATCTGCGGTTCCTGCCCCCATACTCCCGGTCATAGACCGTCAGGCAATCATCCTTCTGCAGCCTGCGCAGCACCGGATACAACGTCGATTCCGATACGTCCAGTACGCTGCGTACCTCCTGCGTGATCCTGTACCCATATGCCCCCTCTGGCTCCCGGGATACCACCGCTGTCTCTTATACACATCTGACGCTGCCGACGACTTAATAGGTGTA
>CAMTFT010000309.1 GCA_947071365.1 uncultured bacterium
TGTATAAGAGACAGACGCTGGACGGCGAGGATATTTACGGTTCGATGGATGTCGATATATTGAGAAAACGGGTGGGTATGGTATTTCAAAAGCCGAACCCGTTCTCGATGAGTATTTATGACAACATTGCGTATGGGCCGCGGACTCATGGCATCCGTTCAAAAGCGAAACTGGATGAGATCGTGGAGAAAGCGCTGCGGGATGCCGCTATCTGGGAGGAGGTAAAAGACCGCCTCGGAAAGAGCGCCCTCGGGATGTCCGGCGGGCAGCAGCAGCGGCTTTGCATTGCACGAGCGCTGGCTGTGGAGCCGGAGGTGCTCCTGATGGATGAGCCGACATCGGCTCTGGATCCGATCTCTACCTCCAGGATCGAGGATCTTGCGATGGAACTGAAGAAAAACTATACGATCGTCATGGTGACGCATAATATGCAGCAGGCGGCGCGTATTTCTGACAAAACAGCGTTTTTCCTCCTTGGTGAGGTGATCGAATATGACGACACGATGACTCTGTTTTCCATGCCAAAGAATAAGAAGACAGAAGAGTATATTACAGGGAGGTTTGGCTGATATGCGGGAAAGATATATTGAAAAGCTGTCGCAGCTTCACGATGAGCTTCTTAACATGGGACTGCTGTGTGAGCAGGCAATCATGAAGACGTACCGGCTGCTGATCTCCAGAGAACTTCGCTTTGAGCAGGTGGAGGAGATCAACAGGATGGAAAAGGAGATCGACGCAAAGGAACATTCTGTGGAGGCGATCTGTATTCAGCTTCTGCTGCGCCAGCAGCCGGTGGCAACAGATCTGCGCCGTATTTCCGCAGCTCTTAAGATGGTCACGGACATGGAGAGGATCGGCGATCAGGCAACGGATATCGCAGAGATTTTGGAGACCGGAAGCATCGATGTGCCGGTAAAAGGAGTAAATATCGCAGAGATGGCGGAGTTTACGGTGGGCATGGTGAATAAAAGCGTGGAATCGTTTGTCAACCGCGATCTGGATCTCGCCCGGGAAGTGATCGAAAGCGATGACATTCTTGACAAAATGTTTGTAAACGTGCGCAGAGCTTTAAATGAAAACAAGAGTAGTTTCAGCAGCGACCAGATTCTGGATCTGCTGATGATAGCAAAATATTATGAGCGGATCGGCGATCATACCACGAACATCGGCGAGTGGGTGGAATTTTCGCTGCTGGGAAAACACAGGAATGGCGAAGAGGCGTATTTTGACATATTTGCGCAGCAGATTTCCGGCGAGGGATAATGAAGCACAGCAGAAAAATGCAAAGTATGCAGCGGGCTTTTGACGGCAGCAGTGACGCTGGAGACGATGGCATCGGCACTTCCCGTATTTGCAGAGAAAACAAGGTTCTGATGAGCTGGAAGGTGCTGATTCTCTCGTATCTGAGGGGATATAATCCGGTCATTGTGGGAATTATTATTACAGGGGTACTGACCGTCATCATTATTTCCCGCGTTTGCGGGTTTGAAAAAAGGACACTGGCGGCAGTCTGCGGAGCCATGGCAGGGCTGCTTGTGACTGCGGTGACGGGGATCGTATTTGCAAAGCTTCTGAAAGTTCGCGGGGCGATCGCAAAATTTACATGGATTTTACATAAAACGGCTGTGGATTTTACTTTGCTTCACTATAATCATTTTCGTATTTTACGATAATTTTACATAGGCCGAAAATGGCTATGGAGGAAAGAACATGGATATTTTTAATGTGTTGACTATGGTGGGGGGCCTCGCACTGTTTCTGTATGGAATGCATGTGATGGGCGAGGGACTGTCCAGAGCTTCCGGTGGAAGGCTGGAAAAAATTCTTGAAAAGCTGACATCCAGCACGCTGCGGGGCGTCCTTCTGGGAGCCGGTGTGACGGCGGTGATCCAGTCCTCGTCGGCGACAACGGTTATGGTAGTTGGTTTTGTAAACTCAGGAATCATGACACTGCAGCGGGCGGTGGGAATCATCATGGGAGCGAACATCGGTACGACGATCACCTCCTGGATCCTGAGCCTTTCGGGAATTGAGGGTGACAGCTTCTTTATCAAAATGCTGAAGCCGTCCTCGTTTTCTCCGGTTCTTGCGATCATCGGCGTATCGTTTTTGCTGTTTTCAAAAAAGGATAAGAAAAAGGATGCCGGAGCGATCATGATCGGGTTTGCCGTCCTGATGACAGGAATGGAGACCATGAGCGGCGCAGTAAAACCTCTGGCGGATGTGCCGGAATTTACGAGACTTTTCCTGATGTTTGAAAATCCAGTGCTTGGTATGATCGCCGGGGCCGTGCTGACTGCGGTCATCCAGAGTTCCTCTGCTTCCGTCGGTATTCTCCAGGCGCTCTGTGCCACCGGAGCGGTTTCCTTCGGGTCTGCGCTGCCGATCATCATGGGGCAGAATATCGGTACGTGTGTCACGGCTCTGCTCTCAGCGATAGGCGCGAAAAAGAATGCGAAGCGTACGGCGTTTGTGCACCTGTATTTCAATCTGATCGGCACGGTGGTATTTATGGCGCTGTTTTATGCGGCAAATTCCTTCCTGCATTTCGGCTTTCTGGGAACGGCGGCGAATGCGGCGGGTATTGCCATTGTACACACCACGTTCAACGTACTGGCAACGCTTCTGTGGCTGCCATTCCATAAGCTTCTTGTGAAGCTGGCGACACTGACTGTCCGGGATAAGGATGGCGAGGAGCGCACGGCGGAGCAGTCTCTTGCCGGGCTGCAGGCGCTGGATGACCGTTTCCTTGACAATCCTGCCTTTGCCATGGAGCAGTGCCGCGTGGTCTGTGCGCATATGGCGGAGGTGACGATAGAAGCGCTGGACACGGCAATCACACAGCTCGGTACGTTTTCGGAGGAGAAGGTGGCCCGGGTCATAGAGGATGAGGATGTCATAGATAAATATGAGGATCGTCTTGGCACGTACCTTGTACAGGCGGCAAAGAGTGAGATGCAGACGAAAGACAGCCATACGCTGTCGGTTCTGCTGCACAGTATCGGTGATATTGAGCGTATCTCCGACCACGCCGTGAGCATTGCAAAGGCGGCGCAGGAGATCTACAACAAAAATCTTGCCTTTTCTGAAGCTGCGGTGGGCGAGCTGGAGGTCTTTTCAGCGGCGGTAAAAGAGGTCGTCCGTATCTCCATGGAAGCCATGAAGACGGAAAATTTTGCCCTTGCTCAGAATGTTGAGCCTTTGGAGGAAGTGATCGACGATATCGGTGATGAGATGAAGAAGCGCCATATCGACCGGCTGCGGGAGGGGCGCTGTACGATTGAACTTGGCTTTATACTTTCGGATCTGACAACAAGCTATAAGCGTATTGCAGACCACTGCTCGAACATTGCGGTCTGTCTGATCCAGGCGGAAAAGGATGTGTTCGGAAGACATGAGTACCTGAACTCATTGAAAGCGGAGGATGACCAGTATTTCCGGAAGAAATTCAGGGAATACAAGGAGCAGTATGCTCTTCCGGAGCGTGTTAAGGGAACGCCGAAGGCTGTCTCTTATACACATCTCCGAGCCCACGAGACGGAGCTACATCTC
>CAMTFT010000310.1 GCA_947071365.1 uncultured bacterium
TACACCTATTAAGTCGTCGGCAGCGTCAGATGTGTATAAGAGACAGCTACTAAAACCGGTCTCTTCATACGTTCATCTCCTTTCAACCCTTGATACCGCCAGTTACACCGCCGATGATCTTCTCTGACAGGAAGATATACAGAATAAACGTCGGCAGGAATACGATGATTACCGCAGCAAACATGCCCGCCCAGTCTCCCGTATATTTCATGGAGTTGATCATGCCGTACAGACCTACGGCTACCGGTTTTAATTTGTCACTGTTCGCAAAGATCAGCGACAGGAAGTACTCATTCCACACGTTAATAAAATTGAAGATCGTCACGGTGACGATGCCGGACTGTGCCATCGGCAGCATGACCTTCCAGAAGGTCTTCATCGGCGGGCAGCCGTCGATCGCCGCAGCCTCTTCATACGTCCTGGATATGTTCGCAAAAAACGTCAGCAGGAAAATTGTCGTGTACGGAACGTTAATACCCACGTACAGCAAGATCATCAAAGCCCTGTTCGCCATTACGTTGTTCAGAATACCCATCTGGGATACGATTACGAACAGCGGCAGCACTACCATGATGACCGGAACACCCATCGCGGACACGAAGCCCGTCTGGATCGCCTTGTTCGCCACGAAATCAAAACGTGACAGCACATACGCTGCCGGAGCACAGATCACCACCAGCAATGAACAGGAGATCAGTGTGTACACCAGAGAATTCGTGAAGAACTGTGATACGTTCTGGGAGCTCCACGCCTTTGCGTAGTTCTCAAAATGAAGCCCTGTCGGGAACGAGAGCTTATTTACATTTCCTGAGAAAATATCCTTTGTGGTGGAAAAGCTTGCCGCCAGCACCCATCCGAGAAGGATCACGGTAAACAGTACCCAGATCAGCAGAATAATATAACCGGGGGCCAGTTTGGCTTCTTTTTTCCAGTTTACTTTTGTCTTTACTTTCGGTTCCTTTGCCATAGTTCCTCCCCCTTTCTAGAATTCCAGGTCGTCATCTTTGACGAGACGGTTGATCACGGTGAAGATAAGAACGACACATGCGCACAGCACGACGCCGATGGCTGCCGCCATACCTGCGTTACGCTCTGTCATGGTATTACCTGCACCGAACATCTGGATATACATGTAGACCATCGGCGTGATCGTCTGATTGTCCGCCGTAACAGTCGAAAACAACTGAGACCATACGAAGAAGCCGACACTGGATACAGACCACATCGTAACATTCGTTTTGAACACGCCCTTCAGCAGAGGCAGTGTGATATGGGTGAACTGGTCGATCTTGCTGGCGCCATCGATCGTGGCAGCCTCGTAGTAATCCGTGCTGATACGCTCAATACCGCTGCTCCAGATCAGCATGTGGTAGCCCACCATACCAAAACAGTACGCGATCAGCAGTGCGCCGAACTTATGGCCGGAATCCAGCCACTGAACCTTCGTCATGGCCGTCCAGCCGACCGCTTTGAAAAAGCTCTTTAAGAGTCCGAACTGCGGGCTGTATACGGCCTGCAGCCACATCGTTGCCAGAGCTACCGCACTGACGATATTCGGCATATAGATGATGGCACGGAAGAATTTCTTAAAACGGATACCGCTGGTGAGGATCGCCGCAAAAAGGAGTGCCAGTATCTGCACGATGATTCCGCCGAACAGCCAGATACGGAACAGGTTCCACATGGAAGTACGGAACAGCGTCGTATTCATCAGCGTCTTATAATTTTCGATTCCCGTAAATGTCCACTTTGACATGCTGTCGGTGACGCCCTCAATATTGAAGAAGCTCATCAGCACCGTCCTGCAGATCGGATACAGAAAGACGATCAGGAACAGCGCGACAGCCGGTGCCAGGAAGCAGACAATCATTGTTTTATTTTTTTTCATCTGACTACCTCCGGGTTCTGATACAGAATATTCACTGTATCGGGTAAGAAAAACGGGCGGCAGCGTTAAAGCGATGCCACCCGTTACAGGTTTTATGATTTAGCTTTGCAAAATTCTGAGATCCGATTTAGCTTGCGCTCTCCATTGCATCTACGAATTCCTGTGCTGTGATAGAGCCGCCGCAGAGCTTCAGGAAGTTCTCTTTCAGAACCGGAGTGATGTCTGCATTAGCCTCTGCGCTTACTGCCCAGGTGTAACGTGTGCTCAGGCTGTCCATAACCGGCTTCACGTCTGCCAGCATTGCTGGCCACTCTGTGTTCTCTGTATCTGCCGGGATACCGATAGACAACTCAGAAAGTCTCTGGTCATATTCGCCCTTTGTGAAGTACTGGATCAGCTCAAATGCTTCTGCTGCGTTCTCAGACTTGTTGTTGATTGCGAATACCTGTGCGCCGTAGTTTGCAGCTTCTACGCCGTCAACGCCGCCTTCGATTGCCGGATAGCTGAAGCATCCCCACTGGAAGTCTTCGCCAGCCATATCCTTAACCTCGTTCGGAAGCCAGGAACCGTTCAGGTACATAGCTGCCATGCCGAGAGCCAGCTCTGTGTTCTGTCCTGCCGGCCATACGTTTCCTTCGATGTTCTCTGAGAAGTATCCGTTGGATGCAAGCTCTTCATATGCCTGTGCCATCTCAAGAACTGCCGGCTCCTCTGCCCAGTTGCCTTCTGTAACGACTGCCTTAACGCCCTCTTCGCCGATCATTCTGCCCAGGTGATATCCGAACATACATGTAATGTAAGCATCGTCGCATGTAAGCGGAATGTAGCCTGCTTCTTTTACCTTTGCACAAACGTCAACGAACTCGTCCCATGTTGTCGGAACTGCCTCTACGCCTGCTTCTTCGAAGATAGTCTTGTTGTAGAAGAAGTTGAATACGTTCGGCTGATACGGGATGGACTTCAGTGTGCCGCCGCCTGCTTCACGGCATGCAGACATAAGTCCTGAGATAGCGGTATCTTCGTATCCGCTCTCAGCTACCATATCTTCAAGGTCAAGAAGGTACTCGCCCCATGTCTGGTTCACACGGTCGATATCCTCGTCGAAAAGGTCGATGTTCGTTCCTGCATCAAGTGCCGGCTGCAGACCTTCACGAATACCGGTACGTCCCTTGAACTGAACGTCTACGGTGTTGCCTGTAGCTTCCTGATATGCGTCGATTGCTTCCTGCAGCGCCTGTCCCTGCGGCTCTGTGGATTCCCACATGGACCAGTATGTAATTGTCTTGCCTTCTGCCGAAGCGGCTGTCGGTACCATCATCGCACCAACCATCGTTGCACACAGAACTGCGCTAAGGATCTTCTTTCTCATTCCCATTTGTGTTACCTCCTTAAAATTTGTTATAGTTCTTTGCTACCAACGCGTTTAGCATTTTTCACTTAATACGCGTCTTTATGTAAATAATTCTAGCACTTTTACACAAATAGTATTTGCACAATCATTCATTTGTTTTATACAAACTGTTTATTTTTCTATTGTTTTACGGTAAAACCATACTGTTTTTCGTTATTTTACACATATTCCCATATGATCTCGCCGGGCTGCATCGTATATTCATGCACCTGTCTCTTATACACATCTGACGCTGCCGACGACTTAATAGGTG
>CAMTFT010000311.1 GCA_947071365.1 uncultured bacterium
GATGTAGCTCCGTCTCGTGGGCTCGGAGATGTGTATAAGAGACAGATTTTTATCTTCGACCCGACCGTCCGGCTTCATCCAGCGGTACAGCGCTGCCATGATCCTGGGTACTTCCACCGGTTTGGCAAGGTAATCATCCATTCCCGCTGCAAAGGCCCTGTTGATATCCTCCGAAAAGGCGTTCGCCGTCAATGCTACAATGGGGACATGGCTGCCCCTCTCTTTTTCCAGCCTGCGTATCTCTGCCGCCGCTTCGTAACCATCCATGACCGGCATCTGAATATCCATGAAGACCAGTCCGTAATAATCTCCGGAATGTGATAAAACACAGTCTACCGCATCCCTTCCGTTTTCTGCTTCCTCCACGACGATCTCCAGAAATTCCAAAAGCTCCTTAAGGATCTCCCGGTTGATCTCATTGTCTTCCACCAGAAGGATCCGGCAGCCCCTGTATCTTCCATCCTCCACCGCTTCCAGGCCGTCCTGCTCCTGTTCCTCCGGTTTTACCGTTTCATCTTCACCCACTGCCTCCCGCAGGCGAAGCGTGACGGTAAAGCAGGAGCCCTTCCCCACTTCACTCTCAACAACTACATCCCCCTGCATCATATTCGCCAGTGTTTTCGTGATGGACAGGCCCAGCCCGGTTCCCTGCACCTTCGCGGTCTGCTCCGTTTCCTCCCGGGTAAACGGTTCAAATATTTTCTCCAGAAATTCCTGCGTCATTCCGATTCCATTATCCCGGAACACAAACTGATATCCGCGATATTCGCCTATCTGTTCCGGCATCGTCCCCGCCAGAAACTGGATCTCGCCATTTTCAGGAGTATATTTGATGGCATTCGACATAAGGTTCAAAAATATCTGCTGTATTCTGGAGGTATCACCATATACGTGATAATGGTGCAGTTCGTCCATCCGGTACTTTATCTGAATCTTTTTCTTCATTGCGTCCGGCTGCGTCATCGTCAGCATATCCTGAATCAGCCGGGTCAGGTTCACCGGCTGCAAATCAAGCTCTACCTTCCCGCTTTCAATACGGGACATATCCAGTACCTGATTGATCAACTGCAGCAAATGTGCGGAGGCGGATTCTATTTTCTTTAAGCAATCCTCCACCTTTTCCGTGTTTTCCAAATGCATGGCTGCGATCTGGGTCATACCGATAATCGCGTTCATCGGCGTACGAATATCATGCGACATATTCGAAAGGAACCGGCTCTTGGCCTGATTTGCCTGTTTTGCCTGATTGTACGCGAGCTCCAGCGCCGCCCGCATCTGATCCCGCTTTCTGTGGGCTTCGTCAATATCCTGTATGGACAACGTCACACTCACCGGTACACTGTATTCCTGCTCCGCAAGGATGAACTGCATGCGGACCCATCTTGTCCTGTCGCCATCCTTCAGTTGAACTTCCATTTCAAACATCCCGTCCGCATCCGACAAATATTCGGTCAGAACGCCATAGCTGAGCAGCACCTTTACTCTCTGCCAGCTTTCATCTGTCATTTTGGCCCGCAGATATTCCCCTATAAAGCTTCGGAAGCTGTCCACATCCACATCAGAAAACCATTCATCATGCCCCGTGTAAAGAACCTTCATTTCGTCTGTTCGCAGACGAATCTGGAAAATAATCATGGATGCCCTTGCCAAAGACATCAGAATATGATCCTTCTCCTCCTTTTCCAGTTCTGTTTCTTCCTTCTCTACTTCTTTCCGGTCAGAAACAAAATTGCCGTATACCTCGTAGTATACCCGGTTGCGCCCGGAAGTACAGATATAATGAAGCTTTTCCAGAAGCCTTGTATTCTCCCTGAGGAAATCAACCAGATCCGGATTGTACATCCGGCCTCTTCCGGCCAGCAGCTCCTCCATAAATTCTTTCATGCTCTTTTCCGGTCTATATCCGTGCCCGATGCCATCCGTCGCTGCATCCATGCAGTCACAGATATGTATCATATCCGTCAGAACCCGCACAGGAGAGCCTGTGTTATCATATTCCGCCGGATAACCGCTTTTCCCGTCATAGCTTTTGTGATGGCCTGATATCACATCACAATACTGTCTCAGACAGTCAGCGCGCTGAGCGATCCTGCTGCCTATCACCGTATGGCTCTGCAACCGTCTCCACTCTCTTTTATTCAGCTTACGGATCTGCTGGTTGGTGACGTTCGTAATGCCGATTTTTCCGATATCATGGATCAGCGCCGCCTCGCTGATAAAGTTTTCAAACTGCCCTCTTTTATTCAGCACATCCAGTACATCCGCAGTTCCGAATATCCCAGTCAGAAGCTCCGGCTTTTTATCCAGAACCTCACGCAGCCATGTCACGGCCAACTGCTGTACCATAACGGAGTGGATCATGACAGAAGGATCCCGGTTCACTGTAATGTCCAGAAGGAAACGGAAATCAAACAATTCCGATGGCAAATACGGCAATATCTGACAAAGCGTGTCGATCATGGCCACATTCACGTAAGAAGCGCTGCGAACCTTGGGCAATTCTCTGACAAAATCCCGGTATACCTCAACGCAGTAATTCTGTATGGAACGTCTTTCTCCCTCTGGAAGCGCTTTTGTCTGATCCAGTACATTCGGAATATCATACATACAGACATGGTAATAATTACTGTTGATAAAATCCTCTCTGTCAAGACAGTCATGTTCTCTGATGTGCCTGCAATAGCCCATATATTTTTCCAGGAACTCCTCCAGGCTGATTTTGCCACACGTATACTGGCATTTCCAGTAGTTGCAGTAAATCGTATCCTCCATGTCATATGGATCCGGATTCTCCAGAAGCGCC
The DNA here is from genome assembly GCA_947071365.1 of uncultured bacterium. GTDB lineage: Bacteria > Bacillota > Clostridia > Lachnospirales > Lachnospiraceae > Choladousia. The sequence continues at coordinate 2,804 of CAMTFT010000311.1, forward strand.
TGCTGATACAGCTCCGTAAGCGCCTTGTCTGCCTCAAGGGCAAACGCTCCCTTCAGCCGCTCATCCCCTTCCATGCCGCAGACCCAGTTCCCGTATACGTCATGAACCACCTCTTTTTTCAGCCTGTCCAGATCATATTTATCGCCATCCAGTGCACGCACTGCCGGGTCATCATATACCGCCAGCGCCCGTGCGATCTCCCGTCCCAGCTTTTCCTGCACGTACCTGCTTTCTCCATCCCCGGCAACCTTGCGGCAGTTCACCATTACCACCGGATAATTGTAAAATGCAAACAGGATACTCCGGCGCAGCGTCCAGTCCTCTATGGAAAAGTAATCCTTCATCCCGCCGCGCACAAAATCAAAGTATTCCAGACTCTTTTTGTAGCTCTCCTCCGTATCGTACGTATTCAGCAGATTGCCCAGATAATGCGCGATCCGCAGAGAGCCCTCCCGGTTTCCGCACTCCTCGAAATACGATTCCAGCAAATATGCCACATCTCCGCATAGAAGCTCATCGTCGTAGCCCTCCACATGACAGTTGGAAATCTGCTTTAAAAATTCTTCAGCCAGAGAATCCGTAAGCCGCAATTCCCCCGCAAGAAAGGGGCGGATATATAAATTCAGCATGGCCTCATTCTCTACATACAGTTGTCGCCAGAGCTGCGTATTCCGCTTAAACCGGTCGATCCAGCCCTCCTGATCCTGTCTCTTATACACATCTCCGAGCCCACGAGACGGAGCTACATC
>CAMTFT010000312.1 GCA_947071365.1 uncultured bacterium
GAACAGAACATTTCTTAACGTAATATTTTCTGATGGCTGCCCTGCCTTCTGTTGACAAAGAAACTAATTCCTGATGAATTCCCGATTTCTCCCTTCCCGGCTGATCAAGCCTCAGCACGTCAACCAGGAACTCTCCCACTTTTTCAAATATCTTCTCTATCACGTTTTTCACACCTTAATGCATATCATTTTTCACATCCTGAACCTATCATCCGCTGCATATTTCCTATATTGTCTGTCTTCTCTCATCACATCTCTGCCTTTCCCCGTCACACCTCTATCCGCACAATTTTTCTTCCCCAGAAATACGCCAGTATGTATACAAGAAAGCACATGCTCATGATCACCGTGCCCGCAGGATTTTCGTACATGACATCCAGAAATTCCGGAGAGGTCAGCTTTACGTATGCTAAAATCAACAGAGGAATCAGACTCATGATGTTTTGCTCCATGATCTTTCCCGCCAGGCACGTCTCTATCTCCTGCATTGTTTCCTGCTTCTGCCGTATACAGGAAACGGTATTGCGAATGACCGCAACCAGATCTCCTCCCGAGCGTTTCGCAGTCACAAAGACCTCCGCGAAGCTCTGTATATCGTCAATAGCGCAGCGTCGTGCAAAATCCATAAAAAGCTCTTCTATGCTCCTGTTCACCGTCAGTTGAGAGTCCATCATGCGAAATTCCCTCACGATAAAGGAATCCTTTTCGTATACCTTCACAAGCTCCTTCAGCGCTTCCCGCAAAGAATTTTCTATCGAATAACCGGCCTGAAGAGAGGCTGTTACCATCTGCATCCCGTCCATAAACTGTCGCTTCATTTCCTGATTGCGCTTTTTTTGCAGTGCCTTTTTCATTTCCCGCAAAAAGAAGGCGATTCCTGGCAGCAAAATCACAAAGAAGATCCATGAATAAAAGAAAAGATAGCTGATACACGCATCCAGTCCCAGATAAAAAAGTGTATATTTTCCCCATTCCTTATGAGAAAAATGATATACCGCATAATCTCTGCGCTGTTCCGGTTTCATTCTGGCAGCTTCTTTCAAATCTGATATCCTGCCCTTTGAAGCTTTTGCCTCCCTGACAGCTCCCGGCGTCTGACGAGCCTGCCTGTGATGCTGCCGCATGCGTCTTCTCCCTCCTCTTCATATTCATACAGTACCTGCGTCCGTATTTCTCCTGTCTGACTGTCATAGCCCAGGATCTCCAAAATCTGCAGCACCTTTCTGCTCTTATCCCGCAATCTTCCCAAATGAACAATGATATCTATTCCCGAGGCGATCTGCCTTCGCACTGCTGGTAGTGGGATCTCCATCCCCATCAGTACCATCGTCTCAAGTCTTGCCATCATATCCTCCGGGCTGTTGGCATGGCCTGTGGATATGGAGCCGTCGTGACCGGTATTCAGCGCCTGCAAAAGATCAATAGCTTCGCTTCCCCTGACTTCTCCAATCAAAATACGATTCGGCCTCATCCGAAGGCTCGACTTGATCAGATCCCGAATCGTGATCTCTTTTTCTCCCTCCGTATTGGCATTTCTCGCCTCAAGCCGTACCAGATTTTTTACACCCTGGATCTGCAGCTCCGCATTGTCTTCAATCGTTATGATCCGCTCATCCTTCGGGATAAAGTTGGAGAGAGCATTCATGAACGTCGTCTTTCCGGAGCCTGTCCCTCCTGAAATGAAAATGTTGTACCCTGCACAGACCAGTTTTTCCAGAAATTCAACGGCCTCCCGGGATACCGTATCCCAGCGCACAAGCTGCTCCATCTGGATCGGGCGATCCGGGAAACGCCGTATCGTGATGACCGGGCCATTCAATGCCACCGGCGGCATTACGATGTTGACACGGGCACCGTTCTCGAGGCGCGCATCCACGATTGGCACGGACTCATTCACGATCCGGTTGCATTTCCCCACGATCTGCTGCGCAATGTCCTCCAGCCGTTCCCTTGAAAAGAAGGATTTTTCCCACAGCTTCAGCCTGCCGTCTCTCTCAATGAATATTCCGTCTGTCCCGTTGACCATGATCTCTGTCACCGAATCATCATCGATCAGCTCCTGTAAAATATCCAGTCTGCGGACGGAATTAAACAATTCCTTTCTGAGAATATTCCGGTCAGAAAGACGAATATAAAACTCAAATCCCGTCTGTAAGATCAGCTCATCTATCGTGCGGTATATCTCATCATCCCGAACCTCCCGGTAATTCTCCAGGTTCTCCATAAGCTTTTCCCGCAAAGCGGCGAACTGTTTCTCATCCATTTTGTGCCTCCTCCCACAGCAGCCCCTGTTCATTAATTCTCATCACGTCCATTTTACGCCTCCTCTCATAATATCCTTCGCACACAATTTCCCATCTCACCTATTTTACGTTTCCTCCCACAGCAGCCTTCGCACATAGTTTCCCATCTCGCCCCAGACGAGCTGCTGCGTCAGATTCCCTTCCCGCTGCAGCGACTGTACCGGCAGCTTCAGCTTCTGTGTCCTGTCAAATATCTCCTGCAGATCCAGCATCTGAATCAGCTTTTCATACTGGGCGATCTTTGCCTGTGAGATCATATCCTCCTGAATCGGCATATAGATCCGGTCACAGCTCTTCAATATCTGGAACAGCTCATCCACCTGCTCACTCAGGTCGAGAATGATCACATCGTAATCGCAGTAATCCATGATCTCATGGAGAAATTCCATCCACTCGCTGCCGGAAACGTCCCTGATATCAGCCGGTGAGATCGCCGGCGGCACATACTGAAGCTCATGGAAGGTCTGGATCACGGAATTGAGACGGAAGATAAAACCACTTTCTTTCTGCCTCGAAAAGTAGATCAAGTCGGAGATATCCGCTTTGTATTTTGTCTGGAAAAGCTCTTCAAAGCCTGCAAATTCCTCAAAATTCAGGTACAGTACCTGCTTTGTCTCCGCCAGTACCTCACCTAATGTCAGCGCAAAAGAAGTCTTCCTGGTTCTTCCCACCGGGGAATAAACGCCGTACAGCTTCGTCTTATGCGCCATGTTTCCCAAAATATGCGGCTGCGGATGTACCTCTGCATAGTATTCCATCACCTCAGACAATATCTGATCGGAAGACTGGTACTTGTAAACGAAGGGATACTCTTCCAGATCCTGCAGTACCTCTCCTTCCGATAAAATAATTGTGCGGTTTATACGCAGATCCCTTATCTCATTGCACATGGCTCTGGTAGAGATCAGGAGGATCTCTATCTCATTGTCCTTTGCAAACGCCTGCAGGCTTTCCACATTCGTAAATGCCTGCACCTCAAAGGGAGTCGTTCTTTTTTCGTTCAGATAGTCCATGAGATTGCACGCGTAGGATGCCTCCAGATCACAGACCGCAAATATACTCTTTTTCAAATAATCCCTCCTATATAACAAAGTATCCCCAGCAGCACCGGCACGGAAAAACAGAATCTTGCATCCTCCTCTGCCTCTGCCAGATATGGCCGCCATTTCTTTTGGGCGGAATATTGATTGATATAATCAGACCTGTCTCTTATACACATCTCCGAGCCCACGAGACGGAGCTAC
>CAMTFT010000313.1 GCA_947071365.1 uncultured bacterium
GTAGCTCCGTCTCGTGGGCTCGGAGATGTGTATAAGAGACAGATTTATACCTTTGCCCGGTCGGCAAATTTCGCGCCCGGCGGCGTATCCGGTCTGGCGCTGATCATCAACTACCTGTCCGGACTCCCCATCGGTATTACCTCCCTGCTGCTCAATATTCCTCTGGTACTGGTCAGCTACAAAATCGTGGGGAAACAGTTTCTTCGCAAAACGGCCCGCACCATGCTGCTGTGTACCTTTTTTCTGGATATTATCTTTCCGTACACTCCTGCTTACACCGGCTCGCCCTTTATGGCGGCTCTGTATGCCGGTATATTCATGGGAGCGGGGCTGGGGCTTTTCTATATGCGCGGAACCTCCTCAGGCGGCGCCGATTTTCTGACCATGACGATCAAGCACCTCCGCCCGCACCTGTCCCTGGGTATCGTTACAATGTCAACCGACCTCATCGTCATTTTACTGGGCTGGCCGGTATACAAAAACGTGGATGCAGTGCTCTACGGACTGATCACCACCTTTGCCACTTCCATTGTAATGGATAAAATCATGTATGGTATCTCCGCCGGTGCCCTTGCCATTATCATCACAGACAAGGGGCTGTCCATCGCGGATGCCATCGGTGAAATCACCGGAAGAGGCTCTACCGCAATTCGTGCCATTGGCACATACACAAAGCAAGACCGGGATGTTCTGCTCTGCGCCTGCTCCAACGTTCAGGCGCATACGATATTGAATACCGTACATGAGATCGACCCGAACGCCTTCGTCATGATGACCGAAACGAGAGAAGTCTACGGAGAAGGCTTTATTGAAAAAGAAAATCATCCGATACCGTAAATATTTTAAATTTTTTCAAAACCCCTGCAACAGTTCAGGGGTTTTTTGACACCTAATATACAAAAGGAGGGAGAAAATACATGAATACGACGACAGAGCTCATCCGTCAGGCACAGCAGGGCGATACTCATGCCTTTGCCTTATTATATGAATCCGTTTATAAAGATTTATACCGTTTTGCAGTGTATACGCTGCACCATACACAGGATGCGGAGGACGCAGTCAGCGAAACTGTACTGGATGCCTTTTCCCAGATACATACACTTCGGGATGCCGCAGCTTTCAAGGCCTGGATCTTCCGCATTCTGACAGCCAAATGCAACCGCCGGATCAGGCAATACATCAATGCTCCCACAGAGCTTGATGAATCCCTCAGCAGCCCGGGCAGCGACATGCACGAGCAGACTGATATCCAGCGCGCGCTTGCTTCTCTGCCAGACGAAGACCGCCTGATCATTTCCATGAATATTTTTGCCGGCTATTCCAGCCAGGAAATAGGTGTTCTTCTGAATATGAACCCCAACACAGTGCGTTCCCGGCAAAGCCGTGCACTGAAAAAACTGGAAGCAATGCTCGCATAAACCGAAAGGAGACCGTTATGAACGAAAAAGATTTTTTACAGAAAATAAAAAACGATGCCGAAAATCTGACTCCACCCGCTTCCCTGCAGCCCGAAGCAATTGAAAAAATACTTCAAAATCATCAGGAGACAGCGGGCAGTTCATCTTTCCAAAATAAGGCTGCTGATTTTGTGCCCCCAAAGAGAAAGAAAAAGAAAATGTACCGTACCGTTGCCAAATACGGCAGTCTGGCCGCCGTACTTGCCCTGACGATCGCTGTTCTGTATCAGAACCAACACATTATGGCTCCAAAAGATAACGGACAGGCAGACAACATGGCGGTGCAGGAAGAAACAAAACTGCAGGTAAAAGATACGGATGTCGCCACATCACAGAATGACACGCCCCAATTTACCGAAGCCTTCACCTACGCCGACAGCCCGGAAAGCATCTACAACGCGCTGTATGAACGTTTTTATCAGAATTCCGGCGACAAGATCTCCGGCTATGGGAATTCCATATCAAGAGGGCAGCTCACCACAGCAGAAATGTCCATGGAGGATGGCGTCGCTATGGATATGTCCATGTCCATGGATACCGGAAGTTCCAAAGCCGTCGATTTTTCCGAAACAAACCTGCAGGAGATCGGTGTTGATGAAGGAGATATCGTCAAGACCGATGGAGAATATATTTATATCCTGCGTCAGGATCTGTCCCTGGCAATCATAAAGGCGAACGGAAAAGCCTCCGAAACAGTGAGCATGACCTCCCTTGGAGCTTCCGAAAACGCTTCCGTCCGGGAAATGTATCTGGACGGCGATATGCTGAATGTCATAATAAGCGAATATGTGACTTCTCTGGAAACGCAGACGGGCAACTCTGCTTCTGATGCGACAAATGACATATATTATTATACGGACTCTCGCCGCCAGGCGAAGCTCCTCACCTTCGATATCTCCGACAGAACCTCCCCTGTGCTGACCGGCACGGTAACTCAGGAAGGCTCCTATGAGACATCCCGCAAAAATGGCCGGTACGTATACCTGTTCACCAGCTACTATCCCAACCTGCAGGATACGTACGAAGGCAGCACGATCATGCCGCGCCTCAATGGCGCTGAAGCAAGCGCCGGCGATGTTTTTCTGCCGGATTCCCTGTCAGACAGCTCGTATCTCGTGATCTCCTCCGTAGATACCGCTGCCCCCGACAGCATCCAGGACAGCAAGATCCTTGTTTCCGGTGTATCGAATTATTATGTGAGCACGGAAAATATTTATATCGCAAATGAAACGTATGATTCCGGCCAGGCCATGACGGAAATCACAAAATTTCATTATTCAGACGGTGAGATCATCGGCGTAGCCGCTGCCTCCGTAAAGGGATACCTGAATAATTCCTTCTCCATGAATGAATACGACGGAAATCTCCGGGTGGTATCCACATATACCGGCGACGAATTTAACGCCCTTCGCGACCTCGCCAGCAACGTGACCGGGAAGTATTATGAACAGAACTGGACAGAGCACAACGCATTGTACGTTTTTGACGAAACAATGCAGCAGATCGGCGCCATCGAAGGACTGGCTGACGGCGAGACCATCCGCTCCGCAAGATTCTTCGGTGACACAGGATACTTCGTCACCTTCCGCCAGACGGACCCGCTTTTCTCCGTTGATCTGTCCGATCCGGCAAACCCGAAGATTCTCGGCGAGCTCAAGGTCAGCGGATTTTCCTCCTACCTGCATTTTTACGGAGAAAACCTGCTGCTCGGCATCGGCTATGAAGCAAATGAGGATACCGGAATGACTACGGGGCTGAAATTGTCCATGTTCGATATCTCAGACCCGTCAAACGTTACAGAAGTAAACCGCCTCGTTCTGCCCGGTATCACCTGGTGCCCGGCAATTGAGGATTACAAGTCCATTCTGGTGCAGCCGGAAAAAAATCTGATCGGTTTCTATTGCGACAACCGTTACCTCGCCTTTTCCTATGATCCGGAGCAGGGCTTCGTCAGTGAACTGGTATACGATTTCTATTCCGATATGCTGGTCGGGCAGGCGGAATACAATACAATGAGGGGATTATATATAGAAGATACTTTCTATCTTGCAGGAAACACGTTCCTGATCTCCTTCGATATGGATAAGGAC
>CAMTFT010000314.1 GCA_947071365.1 uncultured bacterium
GGTGCATTCAGAGAGGAAAAAGACGGGCAATGGTATCAGGAAGAAAAGCAGCGGGACGGATGCGTTTGCTGGATATGCATGCACATCTGTCCTGTTTTATGAATAAAAGTGAACCGGGAGCTGACGTGGAAGAACGTCATGCGCTGGCGCTTCAGGAGCTGGAGCAGAGGCGCAGTGACAATATTTCTACTTTTTTCAGCAGCGGAACACTGGATGAATGGAAATTTATGCAGAAGTTCCGGAACAGGGAAGAGATATTCCTCTCTTTCGGTATTCATCCGTGGTATGCGGACAGTTGCAGCGAAATGTGGCCTGACGTGGCTGAGGTTTTACACGGGGCGAAAGCTTTACCGGGAACGGAAGCTTTGTACAGAGGGCATAATGTACAGGAATCATTGGCTGAGGCGTTTAAGACGTGTGACGCAATCGGGGAAATCGGGATGGACTCTGTCTGGTGCGAGGTTCCGATGGATGTTCAGCGGCGAAGCTTTGAGAGGCAGCTCCAGATTGCGGCGGATCTGAAAAAACCGGTTATTCTGCATACGAAGGGTATGGAGCGGGAGATTGCCGCTATGGTTCGGGATTTCCCGGAGCCGGTGTGCGTTCACTGGTATTCCAGCGGGATAGAGAGTTTTGAAGCTTTTCTGGAGATGGGCTGTTACTTTACGCTGGGGCCGGATCTTGCGGAGGTGTGTGCAGGCAGAAGCGGTGTAAAAGGCGGCAAAGAGATATCAGACGCGTTACAAGAGAGAAAATCAGGCATGGCAGAGACGGAGAAGAATGCAGAGCCAGAAATAGGTAGGAAGCCAGAAAAAAGTAGAGAACCAGAAATAAGTAGAAAACCAGAAGTAAATGCAGAGACGGAAGCGAAGGAAGCATTGTACCGCATTATGTTGCAGGAAATTCCGGTGGAACGGCTCTTTGTGGAGACGGACGGCGTTTCCTCTATTGCATGGGCCAGAGGTACGGAGATGGCAGAGGTTTCGGAGATACCGGGAGTGCTGTCGCGAAATATGGATCTTATTGCTGAAACAAAAAATATACAAAGGGATGAGCTATACGAAAGAATGTGGAAAAACCTGGGAGAATTCTTTCGAAAAACCGGGCGGAGCCAGTACAGTTAATTATGAACCGCTGTACTGATGTGCTGACCAACTGTCAACTGGTCAGTACGCCAGATACTTCGAACCGGTGGGGTACGCTTGAGGTGGGTTATGATACAGACAAAGAAACTGGTGCAGTTTTATATTTCACAGTACGAAATGCAGATGAAAAGGAGGCAGAAAAAGCCGGTAAACTACAGTGATTTTTCAGGCCGGGTGGAGCGGCTGCGCAGGTCTTTGCGAAATGCAAAGGTCTCCAGGGTAAACATGGCGGTGCTGGAGGATTTTCACCGGCAGATTAAAAACATTTCATCTTATGCTTTTCGGAAGCACAAGGAAGACGTGCTGCAGACTGTGAATCAGGAGCTGCTGCCGAAGCTGGTACAGCTTGACATGGGATTTTTGCTGCCGGAGCAGCGGGAGGGTATAAACGGAGATTTCCTATCATTTCTGAGACAGAAAATGCCCGGGAAGATTTGTTCCAAGCCGCTTTTTTCTCTGTATCCGGTCTACCGGCAGCATCAGATAAAGAGTAAAATTCTGGATCTCGTACCGACGAGGCCGGAGCTGGAATTTCCGGAGGCTCTGCAAATGCGGCGCCATTTTATTCTGCACATCGGCCCCACCAATAGCGGGAAGACATTCTGTGCGCTGGAACGGCTGAAAACTGCGGCGCGTGGGGCATACCTGGGGCCGCTGCGTCTGCTGGCGCTGGAGGTCTATGAGAAGATGAAGGATTACGGCGTTCCGTGTACGATGCTGACGGGGCAGGAGTGCATCGAGGAGCCGGACAGCCGTGTGACCGCATCTACAATAGAGATGGCGGATTACGATGAAGAGTACGATATCGCAGTGATCGACGAAGCACAGTTGATGGCAGACCCGGACAGAGGGCATTCCTGGACGAAAGCGATCCTTGGGATCAGGGCCGGGGAGATCCATGTGTGTACGAGCCCGGCGGCGGAAAAGGTGCTGAAGCATCTGATCACGCTTTGCGGCGACAGCTATGAGGAAAATTATTACGAGCGGAAGACAGAGCTTGTTTTTGAAGAGTGCGCATTTACATTTCCGGAGGATGTACAGCCGGGAGACGCGCTGATCGTTTTTTCAAAGAAGTCAGTTCTGGATGTGGCCGGAAGGCTGGAGGAGCGCGGAGTAAATGCCAGCGTTATTTACGGCAGCCTTCCGCCGGAGATCCGCCGCCGCCAGATGCATCTGTTCACCAGCGGCAGGACAGAGGTGGTGGTGTCCACGGATGCGATTGGAATGGGCCTCAATCTGCCGGTACGAAGAATCGTCTTTTTGCAGGCTGAAAAATTCGACGGTGTGGGAAGACGGCCCCTGCGCACGCCGGAGATACGGCAGATCGCTGGCAGGGCCGGCCGGTACGGTATTTACGATACGGGCTACATCAATGCGATGGGAGAGGAAGCGCTGGCGTATATTCGGGAAAAATATCAGGAGGAGGAACAGCCTCTTGAGACGGTAAATCTTGGTTTCCCGCAGGTGCTTCTCGATATTGATGAGTCTCTGGACGAGATTTTGAAGGTCTGGCATTCTGTGGAGCCTTCTGCACCGTTTGAAAAAGAAAATGTGGATGAAGCATTGTTCCTGTACGATCGGGCAAAAAAGGTGAAGGAGCGCATTGACGGCTTTGACAACAAACGTCTCCTGTACCGGATGATCACGTGCCCTATCGATATCAAGGACTGGCGCGTCGTATCTCTGTGGCTGGATTACTGCCAGACATATTCGGCGGACGTATCGCTTACGCGTCCGCGGCTGGATCGAAGGGACAGGGGCGGCATTCTGAAATACGAAACGTATTATAAGCAGCTTGATCTGTATTATCAGTTCTCCCACAGAATGGGAAAGATCATAGATGAAAAGTGGCTGCGGGAGGAACGGGAGAAGACGGAGGCGAACATCATGCGTTATCTGACGAAGGGCAAGGCGGAATATATTGCCCGCTGCCAGTATTGCGGCAGGCTGCTGCCTCTGGGTTATCCGTACCGCATTTGTGAGGCTTGCCACGGAAGAGAGGAGATGTGATACCGGTATGGCAGAAATTTCTTTGAAGGGTATGTTTACACTGGCGCTTGTTAAAAAGGAGCGCTTTTGCGGTTCTCACGGGAAAATGCGATATATGCTCTGCAAAGCGGAGGACCAGCTTCAGGCATCCGTGTACCCGGAGCCGTATTGCTGGGAGGCGACGCCGGATGAGCAGAAGGAGTCGGAATTTTTTGAGCTGTCCGATGAGGGGATAGAGCAGGCGGTGGCGTGGCTGAATCAGAGGTATGAGGATTCATTTTCATAGAATTCTCTGATTCGTTTTCGTGATATTTTCTGATTGACATTCGGACAAACATATGATAAAATTATGAACTGTAGCAAATGTTTATGCTGATGTGGCACAGTCGGTAGCGCACCTCATTGGCTGTCT
>CAMTFT010000315.1 GCA_947071365.1 uncultured bacterium
GATGTAGCTCCGTCTCGTGGGCTCGGAGATGTGTATAAGAGACAGCTTTTGAAGGCAGGCCGTTCAAAATCCGTTCCTGAATAACCGTCATCCACATACGTATCAAACAGCTCCATATCCTTGTGCTTTCTCATAAACGCATAAATCAGCTCCCTCTGGGAGCTGATGCTGTTGCTCTCCGGCTTACCGCTTCCCCTGACATCGCCGTCATCCCGGGATAAACGCAAATAAACTGCCGTATGATAAATGCTGGTCATACCCATCCGCTCACCTCTGCCATTAAGATCATATACTTATATCCGGCGTCTTCTCCGGGTCAGCCCCGAAATATACTGCTTCACCCGTTCCTCCAGAGTCTCTCCGCTGGCAGAGTATTCAATTTTCAGGAAATAATCTCCTATCCTTACAGAAAAAGGATCCTCCGCAATATCCGCTTCCGTTATTTCCCGCATCTCTCGCTTCTCCGGCTCCATAATATCACCCCTTATCAGTATATCATGGGCCCGGTATGTCCTATCACTGATATTTATGCCCCGATCTCCGCCTGGAATTCCCTGATCGCCCCGGTCGTCTTAAGATAGGCAGCGTCAACCTGCTTCACATACTCATCAACGTGATCTCCCCATCCATCCCGCAGGGAATCGGTCAAACGGCTGCTTGCCTCATACAATTCGGTAAAATCAAGATTCTAGGATACACCCTTCAACGTATGTGCCGCCCGAAACGCTTCTTCACGATTTTTATTTTCCAATGACTGGCAAAGCAGTTCATAGCTTCCGTCGTTTAAAAATTTAAGCACGAACTTCTGCACCAGTCTTTCACTGCGCAGACGTCCGAGCACTCCCTCATAATTTCCTCCCAGCGCCGTATAGCATGTCGCCAAACTCATTTATATTCCTCCTAAAGCAAAATCACATATTAGTGTGTCCAGTATACCATAAAATTTACTTTATGACAATATGCTAACTCATTTCCCCGAATCCAAAACCGCCGCTGTAATCCCCTTTCCCGTAAACCCTGCTGCATGCACCTCATCCGCATGCAGTTGCGCTCTTACACGATCCATATTCTCTCCTCCATAATACAGCATATGCTCGGGTCGATAACAGTGATTCTGATTGCCCTGCTTTATTTCAGCCCGCGTTTTTGTATACGTCAGATCTGAGACTGCATCACAAAAAACAGTGCCCCGAAAGACACTGTTTTCTATGAATACTATGAATATATTTTTGACGGGTAAGCGGAAATGCTACCTGCAGTGTCCGCCGCAGTGCTTGCAGTCTCCACCGCACTGCAGTGATTTTCCCGCCTTTTTGTCCCTGACCATGCTGCGCACAGCAAGGCCGACTATACCAAGTACGATAACCAGAACTACTACTGTTCCCATATACTGCCTCCTGTCGGTCTGAATCTTTACGCCATACCCTTCACGCTTACCTTAAGTGTCTTACTCTCACTGTACGGACGGAACAGAAGGTAAATAAAACCAATTACGAGAAGGATTGCTACTACTGCACCGATACCGAATCCACCGCCTATGGCAAGAGTACCAAGCTGGTATACACAGAGGGATACTACATACGCCAGTCCGCACTGATAACTGATTGCAAACCAGAACCACTTTGTATTATTCATCTCACGCTTGATCGCACCCATCGCCGCAAAGCACGGAGCGCACAGGAGGTTAAATACCAGGAAAGAGTATGCCGCAACCTGAGTCATGCTGCCTGCCAGCCGGCCCCAGATTTCCGCACCATCTTCTGCAACCTCTGCAAAACCGTACAGAATACCGAAAGTACCAACAACGTTCTCTTTTGCAATAAGACCAGTAACTGCCGCAACTGCCATCTTCCAGTCGCCCCATCCAAGCGGTATAAACAGCCATGCAATTGCATTACCGATAGTAGCCAAGATACTGTTCTCAAGCTCCTCTGCCTCCAGCATTGTAAAGGAACCGTCTACCCAGCCAAAGCTCATCAGGAACCAAAGTACAATAGTGGAAAGGAGGATAATCGTACCGGCCTTCTTGATGAAGGACCAGCCACGCTCCCACATGCTTCTCAGGACGTTTCCAACGGTGGGCATATGGTAAGCCGGGAGCTCCATAACGAAGGGAGCCGGGTCACCCGCGAACATCTTTGTCTTCTTAAGAATAATACCGGAGCAGATGATCGCTGCAATTCCCACAAAGTAAGCGCTCGGAGCCACCCAGGATGCTCCATCAAACAATGCACCTGCAATCAGCGCAATGATCGGAAGCTTTGCACCACACGGAATAAATGTAGTTGTCATAATCGTCATCTTACGGTCTCTGTCATTTTCGATCGTTCTCGATGCCATAACGCCGGGAACGCCGCAGCCCGTACCGATCAGCATCGGGATAAAGGATTTACCGGAAAGTCCGAATTTACGGAAAATACGATCCATGATAAACGCAACTCTGGCCATATATCCGCAGGCTTCAAGGAACGCAAGGAAGATAAACAGTACCAGCATCTGTGGAACAAAACCGATAACTGCTCCGACACCGGCTACGATACCATCCAGAATCAGGCCCTGCAGCCAGTCTGCACAATTTACACTTACCAGAAAGCTTTCAATGGCCGGCGGAATGATCTCTCCGAACAAAACATCATTTGTCCAATCCGTTACAAAAGTACCTACCGTCGTCACGGATACGTAATAAACCAGCCACATAATCACCGCAAAGATCGGCAGCGCCGCCCATCTGTTCGTCACAATACGGTCAATTTTATCAGATGTGGTCAGCTTCTCTTTTCTTTCTCTTTTGTAGCACTCTCCAATAATGGAGGATATGTAAACATAGCGCTCATTCGTAATGATACTTTCTGTATCATCATCAAATTTCTTCTCCAGTTCTGCAATCTCTGCGCTGACATCCGGTGCGGATTTCATCACTGCAGCAATCTTGTCATCCTTCTCCAGAAGCTTGATCGCGAAAAATCTTCTCTGCTCCTTCGGAAGATGATTCAGCTTTTCTTCCACCCTGCCAATTACATTTTCCACCGCCCAAGCAAACTCATGTACCGGTGCGGATACGGTCTTTTTATTTGCCAACGCCACCGCACGCTCCGCTGCCTGCATAACGCCATTTCCCTTCAGCGCGGAAATTTCCACTACTTCACAACCCAGCTTCTGGCTCAATTTTACAATATTGATCCTGTCTCCACTCTTCTTTACAAGATCCATCATATTGACTGCCATGACTACCGGAATACCAAGTTCCATAAGCTGTGTAGACAAGTACAGATTTCTCTCGATATTCGTACCATCTACAATATTTAAGATCGCATCCGGACGCTCATTGATCAGATAGTTTCTTGCCACAACTTCCTCCAATGTGTACGGAGAAAGAGAATAAATACCTGGCAAGTCCATAATAGAGACATCCTTGTGTCCTTTCAGCTTACCTTCCTTTTTTTCTACTGTTACTCCCGGCCAGTTTCCCACAAACTGATTGGAACCCGTCAGGGCCTGTCTCTTATACACATCTCCGAGCCCACGAGACGGAGCTACAT
>CAMTFT010000316.1 GCA_947071365.1 uncultured bacterium
AGTTTATACTGGGGTTTCCAAAAAACCTGTTGCTTACCATAAAAAAAACGCACAAAAGCGCTGCTCCAAACGATCCCTCATTTGAAAACAGCGCCTGCTTTTCATCCCTTTATAATTGTCCCGCCGCCAAGGACGTAATCCCCATCGTAAAATACGACAGCCTGTCCCGGTGTCACGGCACGCACCGGCTCATCAAAGAGCACCTCCGCCTCATCCGGCCCGGTTCTCCGAACGACCGCCTTTGCCCCGCCGTGGTTATAACGTATCTTCGCAAGTACGCGGATATCCTCTGTAATATCCTCCACGCTCATGAAATTCAGCTTTGAGCAGGTAAGCCTATCGGTAAAAACGTCCCTGTTGTCCCCAATGACCACCTCATTCGTCTCAGGGCGTATCTCCACCACAAATACCGGTCTTCCCATAGAAAGATTCAGTCCCTTGCGCTGGCCCACCGTATAATGCGTAATTCCTTTATGTCTGCCGATGACTGTTCCATCGGTGGTCACGAAATTCCCCTCCGGTATGTCTTTTCCGCTGTTCTTCCTGATAAATCCGGCGTAATCCTGATCCGGCACGAAGCAAATCTCCATGCTGTCCGGCTTATGCGCAACGGAAAGGCCGATCTCATCTGCGATCTCCCGGATCCGGCTTTTTTCGTAATCCCCCACCGGCATCAGCGTGTGCGCCAACTGCTCCTGCGTCAGGTTGTAAAGCGCATACGTCTGATCCTTCGCAGCCGTAGCCGATCGCTGCAGCGCGTACCGTCCATTTGCAAGTCTTGCGACTCGTGCATAGTGACCGGTTGCTATATAATCGGCTCCTATCTGAAGGCTCCGGCGAAGCAGCGATTCCCATTTGACGTAACGGTTGCAGGCAATGCACGGATTCGGAGTCCTGCCGGCCAGATACTCTTCCATAAAATACCGAATGACCTTATCCTGAAACTCATCGCGAAAGTTCATCACATAATGCGGTATTCCCAGCCTTTGCGCGACCCGCGCCGCATCCTCCACGGCGCTTAGCCCGCAGCATCCGCCGTTTTCACTGACCGTATCCTCGTCTTCCTTCTGCCATATCTGCATGGTCACGCCAATCACATCATAACCCTGTTCCTTCAAAAGCCAGGCGGCGACAGAGGAATCTACGCCGCCCGACATGCCGACGACTACTCTTTCCTTTTTCATGTTTCCAAATTCTCCCTCATATCATTCCCTCCGGCATCTGCGTACATCCCAAACACTCCGTCCTGCGTATTGCCTTCTCATTTCCTCCGGCATCCGCATATCCCGGAAGAAAACCCTTAATAATCTTCTTCCTCCTCTTCTTCGCCCTCATGGATATCGGACTTCGGTTTGGAAAGCCCTTCGATCTTGATACCGTGCTTTTCAGCGTAATCCCACAGTGCTGCATGGATCGCCTCTTCAGCCAGCAAAGAACAGTGTACCTTTACGGGCGGAAGACCATCCAGAGCCTCCATGACAGCCTTGTTCGTCACCTGCAATGCCTCCTGGATCGTCTTTCCCTTGACAAGCTCCGTCGCCATGCTGCTGGTAGCTACGGCAGCGCCACAGCCGAAAGTCTTGAATTTGACATCCTGAATAACACCGTTGTCATCTATATCGAGATACATTCTCATGATATCGCCGCACTTTGCATTTCCCACCGTGCCGACGCCGCTGGCGTTCTCGATCTCACCTACATTTCTTGGATTCTGGAAATGATCCATAACCTTTTCTGAGTACATAATCTGTTTCCTCCATTTCTTGTTTTATATCGCCTTCAAAGCTCTTCTCTCTTTTGAAAGCAGTCACTTTCCGTTCTTTTTCAATGCCTTATCTCATTATCTTGACTGTGATTTTTTCACAAAATCCTCGTACAGCGGAGACATGCTGCGCAGCCGTTCCACGATTGATTTCGTCTTCTCGATCACGTAATCAATATCATCCTTTGTCGTCTCTGCACCAAGCGTCAGACGAAGGGAGCCGTGTGCGATCTCATGCGGCAGCCCGATAGCCAGCAACACGTGGGACGGGTCAAGGGAGCCCGAGGTGCATGCGGAACCGCTGGAACCGCAGATACCCTCCATATCCAGCATGATCAGCAGTGATTCACCCTCGATGAACTGGAAGCTGAAATTCGCGTTGTTCGGAAGCCGCTTTGTCCGGTGTCCGTTCAGCCTCGTATACGGAATCTCCTTTAAGATCCTGTCAATCAGATAATCTCTCAGCTCGATCTCCTTCGCAGTCCTCTCCTTCATGGTGGAAACTGCCTCCTGTGCTGCCTGGCCATAGCCTACGATACCCGGCACATTCTCCGTACCCGCGCGGCGCTTGCGCTCCTGTGCTCCTCCGTGTACGAAGGAACGGATCTTCACGCCCTTTCGAATATACAGAAAACCGATGCCCTTCGGCCCGCAGATCTTGTGACCGCTGGAGCTAAGCATATCGATGTTCAGCTCATCCACATTGATCGGAACCTGTCCATACGCCTGGACAGCGTCTGTGTGGAACAGGATGCCGTGTTTTTTTGCGATCTCGCCGATTTCCTTAACCGGCTGGATCGTACCGATCTCATTATTGGCATACATGACAGATATCAGGATCGTATCCGGGCGGATCGCTTTTTCCAGCTCATCCAGCTTGATCACACCATTTTCATCCACGTCGATATAGCTCACTTCAAATCCGTGTTTTTCCAGATATTCACACGTATGAAGGATCGCATGGTGTTCGATCTTTGAAGTGATGATATGCTTTCCTTTGGACGCATACGCCTCTGCCGTTGCCTTCAGAGCCCAGTTATCCGCCTCTGAGCCGCCCGCAGTAAAATAGATCTCCTCCGTTTTTGCTCCCAGCGTAGCTGCGATCGTCTCCCGGCTGTGTGTGATCGCCTCTTTGCTCTTTGCACCGATGCTGTAAATACTGGAGGCATTTCCGTAATACTCCGAGAAATACGGAAGCATCGCTTCCAATACAGTTGGTGATGTCTTTGTCGTTGCCGCATTATCCAGATAAACTAATCTATCCATTTCTATTCTCCTTTCACAGCCGCTCATCCAAGACAGCTCCTGCTGCTGTAATCGACCGGCTGGGTCGTTTTGTTTTTCTGTGCTTTTTTGCTTTCCTCCACGAGCTGATCGAGCATCATCTCGTCTACAGTTCTGGCGATGCTCTCATTGATCCTCTGCCAGACGTATTTCGCCACGCATACGTCTGCCCCCTCGCAGCCTTCATCCGTATGTGCCGAACATTCCACGGCCTTCAGGTTTCCCTCCAGCGCCCGCAGCACATCCCCGACAGAAATCGTCTCTGCCGGCTTAGCCAGACGGTAGCCGCCCTGCGCCCCCCGGATGCTCACCACGAGCCCGGCTTTCCGCAGCTTCGCCACCAACTGTTCCAGATAGCTTTCAGAAATATTCTGACGATGCGAAATACTGCTGATGGAAACTGCCTCCTGTTCGCTGTACTGTGCCAGGTCGATCATGGCACGAAGCTGTCTCTTATACACATCTCCGAGCCCACGAGACGGAGCTACATCTC
>CAMTFT010000317.1 GCA_947071365.1 uncultured bacterium
ATAAAATTTTTATATATTATAGCTTAAAACATACCAAAATGCTAGACCACTTTCATATATAGAGTTAAAAGTCGCAATATGGTATAAAAACGACAAAATGACGATATTTATAGACGCAAAATGGCATGTTATAATCTCGTAAAAGGATGAGAAAACTTGAAAGAAAAAGCAGTATCTGGTAAGTTTGCAAGTTCTTTGAATGTTCGAATAAGTCGGACATGGCAGGAAATGAAAGGAGGGTGTTTCATGAGAACACACGTAAAGGCTGCCGGACTTTTGATGACTGGCGCGGCGGCAATGGCAACACTGCTTTCCGGATGCGGTGTGAAGGAGAGCGCAGGCGGAAAGACTGTAGTTGAGATCGTTCAGTACAAACCGGAGGCAGTCAAAGCATTTGAGGCTCTTGAAGAGAAGTTCAACGCAACTCACGATGACATTGAGCTGAAAATCGATTCTCCGAACGACGCAATGACGATCCTGAAAACGAGATTTATCCGGGAGGATTATCCCGACATCATCGGTATTGGAGGCGATATCAACTATTCCAACTTCCTGGATGCGGAAATGCTGATGGATATTTCAGATTATGAGGGCCTGGCTGATATCAAGGAGTCTTATCTGAGAACCGATAAGGAGCTGGAATTCATTCCGCTGGACGGTACGTACGCAGTGCCGTATATGGCGAATGCAGCCGGCGTCCTGTACAACAGGGACATTTTTGAGGAGAACGGCTGGACGATCCCGACAACGCTGGATGAGTTTTATGCACTCTGTGATGAGATTCAGGATGCAGGGATCCAGCCTCTGTACTTTGGATTTAAGGATACGTGGACGTGTCTTGCACCGTGGAATGCGATCTGTGTAGACCTTGCCCCGTCAGATATCTGTTCGCAGGTAAATGCGGGAACGGCCAGGTTCGCAGACGCTTACCGTCCGGTGGCGGAGGTGACGCAGTCACTGCTTCAGTACGCACAGCCTGATCCCTACGCGTATAGCTACAACGATGCATGTACAGCGTTTGCGAGAGGCGAATCGGCAATGTACGTGATCGGAAGCTACGCTGTACCGCAGATCAAATCAGTGAACCCGGATATCAACATCGACTCCTTCGTATTCCCGGGCAGCAACAACGCCGAGGAAAACCTTCTGAACTCCGGTAACGACCTTCAGTGGTCTGTGATGGCCGGAAAGGAAAGCAAGAAAGAAGCGATTTACGAGGTGCTGGATTTCCTGTATGAGGATGAAAACATTCAGACGTATCTGGATGACCAGAGCGCGGTTCCGTGTAAGAAGGGCGACTTCGAGCTTCCCTCCATGCTGGATGGTATGAAGGAATACATTGAGAACGATAAGATGGCGGACTATCAGGATCACCATTATCCTTCGGAGATGGCAGTGGATGCGATGATCCAGACATACCTGATGGATGAAAGTGACAATGCTCTCGATACATTTCTTGAGAGGTTTGACACAGACTGGATCCGTTACAACCGTGACCTGATCGCGAAGGTTCAGAAATTTTATGCAGAAAATCCGGATAAACTGACGGAAGGAGGAGAGGAGTAATGAAAACAAAAGGCGCACAGGAAAGAAAACGGACACTGCTTTTCATCACGATTCCGGTAGTCGCATTGTTCTTCTGTTTCAATACGTTACCGCTCATAAAAGGCTTTATTTACAGCTTCACGAACTTCAAGGGCTACGGCTCCTATGACTGGGTAGGGCTTCGTAACTATGCGGACCTCTTTGGAGATGCCAGAGTAGGAAAATCCTATCTGTTCACCTTCAAGTACGCCCTCGTCGGTACGATCATTACGAACGTGATCAGTCTGATCCTTGCTCTCGGACTGAACAGCAAGATCAAGGCAAAGAGCGCCCTGCGCGGTATTTACTTTATCCCGAACGTTCTCGGCGGTCTCGTTATCGGTTACATTTTCAGCTTTATCTTTACATACGTGCTTCCGACGGTTGCACAGAATCTTGGGATCGAAGCGCTCAGCAGCAGTATGCTTTCCAATACAAGTACAGCCTGGATCGCTATCGTGATCGTTGGCTGCTGGCAGGCGATCGCAATGAACACGATCATTTATATCTCAGGTCTTCAGACGGTTCCGGAGGATGTATATGAGGCAGGCTCCCTGGACGGCGTTACCGGATGGAAAAAGTTCAGATATCTGACTTTCCCGCTGATCATTCCGTTCTTCTCCACGAATATGGTTCTGTCCATGAAGAACTTCCTGATGGTATTTGACCAGATCATGGCATTGACAAAGGGCGGCCCGTCCCAGAGTACGGAGTCTATCTCCTACCTGATCTACAACAATGGTATGAGCGGTGGACAATTTGGTTTCCAGAGTGCCAACGCATTCGTATTCTTCGTAATGATCGTTGCGATCTCTGTCTTCCAGATGACAGTAATGAATAAGAAGGAGGAGCAGTTATGACACAGGTTAGAGATAAGAAAAAATATAACTGGCCGGTTACGATTTTGCTTATCATCGGCTGCGTGACCATTTTCTTCCCGTTGTACATGGCGGTGATCATTGCATTCAAGCAGCCGTCCGAGATGACAAACGATATCGCCGGAGCACTTTCATTCCCGGCACAGTGGAGCCTTTCCAATTTCCAGGAAGCAATGAGAGTGACGGATTTCTGGCACTCCCTCGGGAACAGTTTGCTGCTCACCGTTACCACCGTAGTTCTGGCCGTTGTGATCCATTCCCTTGCCGGTTACGCGATCGGCCGGAGCATGAAGGGCAGCAAAATGTACAATTTCGTTTACCTGTATATCGTCAGCGGTATGTTCGTACCGTTTGCGATCCTGATGATGCCCCTCGTGAAGCAGACGGCGCAGATGGGGATTGCGAACCGGCTCGGTGTTATCCTTCTTTACACGGTATTCTATATGCCGCTGAACCTGATGCTTTACAAGGGCTATCTGGCAAACATTCCGATCGCGCTGGAGGAAGCGGCCCGGGTGGACGGCGCAACGACCTGGAAAACGTACTGGTCTGTTGTGTTCCCGATCATGAAGCCGATGCACGCTACGGTTGCCGTACTGACAGCTATGAGTACGTGGAACGACGTTATGACTCCTCTGGTAATCATGTCAGGAACAGGAAAGAACACTCTGCCGCTGGCACAGCTCAATTTCCAGACCCAGTTCGGTACGAACTACAATCTGGCATTCGCTTCCTACCTGCTGGCACTGATCCCGATCCTTCTGTTCTACATCGTATGCCAGAAGCAGATCCTGAACGGTGTTGTAAACGGCGCTGTCAAGTAAAATGAAATATCTCAGAACGGGGGCCATGATCTGGCTGCCGTTCTGAAACTGTATATGGCCGCAAAGGGCGAATTGGCCCTCTTGACGAACCGATTGACTGGTTCTATAATAATCAAATCTTATTTGAGATATTTGTGGATAATATAAACTTCCTTGAGGGACAGGAGAAAGAAACATGGCAATTATATTTAACAGCACAACGAATACTTTTACGATTCATACAAAGAAAAGCACGTATC
>CAMTFT010000318.1 GCA_947071365.1 uncultured bacterium
CGTCTCGTGGGCTCGGAGATGTGTATAAGAGACAGTCTCAAATCCAGGCAAATCTGCAAAGTACAAATATAAGTTCCCGACTGCGAATTCCAAAAAGGGACTGCAGATAAACGCGGACATGCTGGAGGATGCTGTCGAACTGAACATCCGGCACGCTACAGTGAATTTTGTCTTTAATGAAATGATTGCCTACAAATCAGAGCGCAACAAAAAGACTTCCTATGCATATAAGTACCAGGGAAAAACGTACTGGTTCCGCAAATACGTTATACACAGCTATGACCGTCAGTTAAAGGCACTGAAGGAATCCAATACCGTCGTAAGCGCCATTTTACTTCTTGGCTGGCGTGATGACCTGACGAATTTAATTTATCCATCCGGACGCGAGAAGGGGCATTTCTCGTATGCATGGAACACCTCAAACGCCTCCGCCCGCCGACAGCTTCAGGCTTCCCTGGCCTTCCTTTCGGAACGGTACGCTTCCTCCTCCGCCAAAAACGGCAGGATCGTCAACTGGATCGTCGGCAATGAGGTCAACAACTACACAACCTACAATTACGCCGGGAATAAAACGCTGCAACAGCACGCTCAGATCTACGCAAACGCATTCCGAATGACGTATAACACCGTCACAAGTGTATACTCAAACGCACGGGTATATATCTCTCTGGATCACCTTTGGAATACGAACACGGTCAAAGGCTCCTTTGCTTCCCGAAAAATGCTGGATGCATTTGCAGCAGCCATCTCACGGCAGGGGCGCATTCAGTGGAATCTTGCTTACCACCCGTACAGCTCGCCGCTGACTGAGCCTAAATTCTGGGAAAATAAGAACCATCAGGTCACACAGTCCCTGACCACTCCCGTCATCAATATGGGAAACATCGGCCTGCTGACCTCCTATATCCGCAATACGTACGGCTCGAACACGCGGATCATCCTGTCTGAGCAGGGCTTTACCTCTGTCCAGCATTTTACGAAAAACGTGGAGAAAGAGCAGTCCGCCGCCATCGTTTACAGCTATTATCTCACAGAGGCAGACGACATGATCGACTCCTTCATCATGAACCGCCACATTGACCACAAAGTTGAGATCGCACAGGGCCTGAACCTTGGCCTTTGGACTTCCACGAAACAAACTGCCACAGAGTGGGCGGATAAAAAGAAGGATTCCTGGAACGTCTTCAAGTATATGGATACGAATCAGTCACCGAATGTTGCTGACGCCTACCTCTCAGAAATCGGTGCCCAGAGCTGGTCGCAGCTCGTTCCAGGCTACAGCGCCGCGCTGTACAGTAAGACCAGCCTCGTAACCGTCCCGATGAACATAGGCGCTTCCTACAAAAAAACAGGCTCCATCCCATCAAAATGGAGCAAATACGGCGCTGTATCCAAACAAAAAAAATCAGGCAAAGTCCTGCGCGCGGTACACGATAAAAACCGCAACCGCAACAGTCTCTGGGGCTTTTCCCAGAGCTTTAGCAAAAAGCTCTCTTTCGAGTCAAATCCGCGCTTCTGTACGACGCTCAAAGTCGCCGGAGCGACAGGCAGCCAAGCAGTCGTAAAGCTGCGTTTTTACAGCGGCAAGAAGATTCTGGAAAGCACCGGCCTCGTCCCGGTAAATAAAAAAGTGAAGCTGTCCGTTTCCCTGCAAAACTGGGCTTACCGCAATGCTGTCACAAAAATCCAGATCCTTCTCGCCCCGGCAAGTGGGTCGTGGAAAAAGAACGCGTATCTGGATATAACGAATACGGTGCAGTCACGCTGATGCAGGAAAGTCAAGTAGCAGCGCAGCTTCGGAAATTTTAATAGCCCGCATAAATACAGGCGGCACAACTTCAAAAACTTTAATAACCCGCATAAATACAGGCGGCACAACTTCAAAAACTTTAATAGCCCGCATAAGTACAGGCGGCAAGTTGCAAATAACCTCTGAGAAGGACCTATAGGGGTGTCCACTCAGAGGTTATTTGAACCTTGCCGCCGTTACTATGCCATCATTGCTATGCTGTCACTACTGTGCCGCTGCTCACCTTAGAGTTTGTTCTGACTCCTCAGAATCTCCTCCACCAACTCCACACACTCATATACCATCGCGTCGCAATGCGGCTTCTTTTCCTGTCCCTTCTGCTTGTTGATGCGAAGCAGATCTGCGCAGTCCAGGTATCCCTCATGGCGTTCCTTTAATTTGCTGTAGTACGTCCCAACAGTCCCGGCATCATCGACCCCAAAAAGTCCCAAGACCATCAACCCGCCTGTAATAGCGCCACAAACAGAGGCTCTTTTCATGCCACTGCCAAAATTAACTGCCATCCTCATAGCCGTGTCCTCGGTAATTCCCGCGTCCTTTGCAAAAGGAACGACGACCGACTGTGCACAATTATAATGTACTTCCGTGATCCCGCGCAGCTCCTTTGCCCTGTCCAGATATTTACTCATGATAGCTCCTCCTCATTTGAATAAAATTTTTATCAGTATCTTACCACACAAAATCTTCCCACGCCATACAGATTAACAATATTCTTTCTTATAAAAATTCGGCTGCCTGCTATGCGCCCGCTTCCAGTTCTTTCACCAATTCCTCTATCACCGATATTTCTTCTTCTAAAGCCTCCGCAATCTCATCCACCGTCTTACCTTTTTCCAGCTTCTTTTGAACCTGTGACAGCAGTCTGGCCTTTTCTCCTTCTTTTCTTCCATCCTCCCTGATCTGTCTGTCACGCTCCTGCATCTTCATATACGTCACTCCCATCTGCTCATTTGCTCTGATTTTCTCCACAATCGTATGCAGATGCACCAGTCTCTCATCGCAGCCTTCCGATATAACTGCATCGCTGCTGTTTTCCACGTAGTGCAGGAAGTCAATGAGCGGTCGCTCTACTTCACCGTCATTTTTCCCTTTCGTGTTCAGAATAATTTTTGTACATTCATCGCCAAGTTCCAGTCCCGGTACCTCACTGCAGACACTGCGGAAGGTATACCGGTACTTTCCCTGATGATACTGGTCAAAACCGCAGATTACAACGATATAAGTCGGCTTCAGATTGTCAAAACCCTCTTCACCACTTTTCAGCAACGGCGCATCCAGCAAAGCCTGATAAAACCGTGTCCGCTTCGGAATATTCCCGCGGTTACGTTTCTGCATTTCCACATCAAAGATCCTGTTCTCCGCGTCCTCCACATAGAAATCCATTCGGATGCCGCGCTTTCCCGGAAGATTGTGCACTACTTTCTGGCCTTCTTTCCAACGGATCTCCTTTATCCGAATGCCAAGCGACAGTTCAATAATAATTCTGCAAGCCTCTATATTAACTGTCGTCACGTCAAACAGGAAATCATCCATCAGATTCATTTTCCGAAGCGGCTCCAGAAGCTCATTCTTTTCTGGTTTCTGCATATTCTGTTTTCTGTCTTCTTTCATTTACTTCCTCCTTCATTATAATCATTTATTTCTTCCCCCGCAACAAAGAATACAACCTGTCTCTTATACACATCTGACGCTGCCGACGACTTAATAGGTG